>DASQIV010000525.1:0-4959 GCA_035631415.1 Pseudoneobacillus sp.
TTCCCAATCCAGCCTCCAGTGTAAGAGAGATACAAAAAAAGCACCTTATCGGGGGTGCTTTTTTGTTGGTCTTTTTGTACTAAGGTAAGAAAGTATAACTTTTTTGGACTTTGATAATTGTCCAGCTCCAGCTGGGAAGAAAGTACTTCATTTCTTCCTGCCTAGCCCCTCGAGGGAGGAAAAAAGACCATTTCCTCCTTGGTCAAATGTTCTCTAGCATAGGAAGTCAAAGTTCGGACTTCCTATGCTAGAGAACATTTGCTTGTCGGGGCTAGGAAAAAATAAACTTCTTTTTTCCCTAACCAAGGCGCTTGCGCTTTTCTTATTACAAAATAATTGGAGATTGTTTGTATTCTGATTGCAAAAGCATTGACTGATAAGGTTCAGGTAAACCACAAGAATAGAGTTGTCCAGCTTTTAAGTCCAATTGTAATTCAACATTGTTTTGAAAAGAAGCTACCTTTGTGATTAATGGTAATGAAATATCCTTTTTTCTTTGGTTTAAATATCGACGTCCGTTATGTGTCATACCCAATAAACGCAAGTAAGAAGGTTTCAATTGGTCTGTCAACATTTCCACTTTTTTTGTATGAGTTAGAATATGTAAACATGCTCTTTGAAGTCTTGTCCATGTATATCTTTTTGTTTTGACTTTATGCATAAATTCATGGAAGGTTTGGGAATGCAATGCCATATTTTTTAATCGATTTTCTAAACCTTCTTCTACTTCATAAATCTCACTTAATTCTGAAGAAGAGGATTGAAGAAGCCTATATTTTAGTAATGGCCAATAATTTTCCCATTGATGAAAATTCGCATACGCTTGATAATATTTTACTAAAAGTGCTTGTGTAGTACTTGGAATAAAACGATTAATATTTTGATCAGGTGTATTCGAAAATAATGCTTTACGAATACTAGTAGCACTAGCTATGGTTTCAGAAGAAAAGTGTTCATCATGATATTCTGCGTTTTTACGCTTTATGGTTAACGGTTTAATTGGACTCTTTAATCTGTCTATTGCCTCTATATAATGGTAACCTAAAATATTATTTGGCTTTGAAAGATTAACCATATTATCCGTTGGTAAAAGTTCTGAAAATGCCTGTTTTAAGGCACTAGGATAACTAATGCCATCCTTTATATTTTTGTGGATTGCTCGTTCGTACTGATCTTTATTCTCTTCAATGAATGCTCTTGTTTTATGGAAAGTATCGATTTCTCCATGCTCACTTCCAAAGCATAAAGTGTCACAATGGAGAGCATTAAGGATGGAAACAGCTCCAAATGCAAAAGTTTCAGCTTTTTGAGTTGCAAATCGATAGGGTAATTCAATGACGATGTCAATTCCTCCAAGAAGTGCCATTTCAGTTCGGTACCACTTATTCACAAGTGCTGGTTCTCCTCTTTGAAGGAAATTTCCACTCATCACAGCGATAACAACATCAGGTTGAGCTTCCTGTTTTGCAGCTTCAATATGAAAAAAATGTCCGTTATGAAACGGATTGTACTCTACTATTACTCCCAGTGCTTTCACATTTAACCTCCTAATAAAAGAAACACTTATGAACAGAATTTATTTAATTGGAAAAACTAATAGGGAAAACTAGCTTTTAAGTGAAGAATCGGTTAATATTTGTTAGTAATGAATAAATTATAGTGTAAAGAAAAAATATTGACAAATATTTATTACAAAGCTATAATTACCTTTGTTGCCTTGGGGTGATTCAATTGAAATGGACATTAAATCAGTTACAAAAACACCGAAGCAAGGAATTTCTAATTGATGAAACGGTTCGAATGGATGATATCAAAAAAGATAATCCAGAGATTCGTGACGTATCTCCAATCCACTTAACAGGACGTGGAGATATTAGTTCTACGAAAGTAACTTTTCATTTAACGATAAAAGGTTATTTAGTACTACCTTGTTCTCGAACTTTAGTTGATGTGAATTTCCCAATTCATGTCGAAACAACCGAAACCTTTCTTTTGTTTGGTGCAGATTTTGAACCAGATGAGGAAGTTCATCGTGTAACTGGGGATGTGATTGACTTATATCCAGTCATTCGTGAAATCCTTTTACTTGAAATTCCAATGCAAGTTTTCTGTGATGATGTTGTACCTGGAGAAAAAGGTGCTCCTCAATCAGGAAAGGATTGGGAAGTAATTAGCGAAGAGGACAAGAACAAGAAAATTGATCCTCGCCTAGCTGGCCTTGCTAATTTTTTTGATAACAACAATTCTTCCGATTCATAGTCGGATGAAAAAACAACAAGAAGCAAAGTGAAGTCCCAGTTGCTACTGGCCTTCATACTTTCTTAATACACTCTTTAAGGAGGTGGGAAGAATGGCTGTACCTTTTAGAAGAACTTCTAAAACTGCGAAAAGAAAACGTCGTACCCATTTTAAATTAAATGTTCCAGGTATGGTAAGTTGCCCAAACTGTGGTGAAATGAAACTAGCTCACCGCGTATGTAAAGCTTGCGGAACATACAAAGGAAAAGAAGTTGTAAACAACTAATTTTTCCGTTCGGATACAAAGCACAAGGAGCTATTAGCCCTTGTGCTTTTCCATTTTTTTGGACCTTTATATTGGACTTTGCTATGCCTTGTTTTCTAAAATAAAATTAAAAAACAAGTAGGTGTACAAATGAATCCATATTTAATAGAAGTAGATAATGAGGTTTTACGATTTACTATAAATCGAGAGAACCATCGGAATGCGATTAATTTTGAAGTAATGGATGGTTTAGAGAAAGTCTTGGATATTGGAGAAAGAGGTCCTTATAAGGCTCTTGTTATAACAGGTACTGGGAGTAATGCGTTTTGTTCTGGCGGAGATCTTTCTGTATTTCATCAACTAAAAACAGAGGATGAGGCCTATCAAATGTTATCTAAAATGGCATCGATTCTTTATCGATTGCTAACCTTCCCTAAGCCAACTGTTGCAATAATAAATGGAGCTGCAGTGGGTGGAGGTTGCGAATTAGCAACTGCCTGTGACTTTCGAGTAGCACGTAAAGGGGCTAAAGCAGGTTTTATACAAGGTAAGCTTGCCATAACTACTGGCTGGGGTGGCGGGGCCATGTTGTTAGAAAAAATTGAAACAGTGAATGCGATGAAATTACTTATGACTGCAGAAGTTTACGATGTGGAGAATTTACAAGAACTAGGGTTTATAAATGAAATATATGAGGGAAACGGTTTAGAGGCTGCTAATTTATTTTTAGAAAAAATGGTTAAACTTGAATCGGAAGTTCTTTCATCTTATAAAAAGATATTAATAGGAAAATGGGAGAGTACAAATTTACATAAAAGATTGTTTGATGAAGTACGAAGATGTGCAAAACTTTGGGAATCGGAAGCACATCACATACAAGTCAATAGATTCCTTACAAAAGGTGAGAAGGGTAAATAAAAATATATCGAGATAGAAAATACCAGTCTATCTTTTCTAGTAAGTGCATATGTATGAGTATAAATGTACACTAGGAGGGATTTGCGTATGTCTTCAACTCGACAAGACGCGTGGAATCAAGACGAAGATTTGTATTTAGCGGAGGTTGTCCTAAGGCATATTAGAGAAGGGAGCACACAACTTCAAGCTTTTGAAGAAGTGGGGAAACAATTATCACGAACATCTGCTGCATGTGGTTTTCGTTGGAACTCCTTTGTTAGAAAGCAATATAAATCAGGGATTGAGTTAGCTAAGAAACAAAGAAAAGAGCTGAAAAAACAAGTAACAAACTTAGTTGGGATTCCACAAGCTGAAAATTCCACTTTTGATGCTTTAGATAAAAACAAAGAGGAAAAAAGCGAATTAACATTCCAACAAGTACTAGATTATTTAACAGTCTTAAATGAAAAAGCAGTTTCAGCGTCATCTGATAAAGAAGAAAAACAAAAGCGTTTAGAACAAATCAGTGAGCTTGAAAAAAAAATCTACTATTTAGCTGCCGAAAATGAGAAATTAACTTTAGGATTACAAACGATTGAAAAGGATTATCGCTCTTTAATTGAAATTATGGAACGTGCTCGTAAGATGGTTGTTCTTGAGGAAGAAGTTCGTACACCAAAAGTGAAATTTCAAATGGATAAAAACGGTAATCTTGAAAGAGTCGAAAAATAAGAAAAAGGGTCTGTTTTATAGACCCTTTTTTCAATGGTTTTAGACCTATTTTGATTCCCAAATAAGTGGATTTTCACCTAAATCTCGTTGCATATCATAATGGACTGAAGTAAAGCCTTGTTTTTCCCAAAATTCCTTGGATTTAACTCTTGGATTTGTTTTTATCGGTAGCTTAAAACTTTTGGCGAAATCTACTAAAGCTGAGCCGTAGCCTCTACCTTGATAATCTGGTAACACTTCTAATTTCCATAATTCCAAATAATCTTGTGCAGGGGAAAAATATCGATCAAATCGAGCATCAACTTGATATAAACTCATTCTTGCAACTAGTTGGTTACCGAAATAGATGCCATAAAAAGGTGAATCGCTATCATTTTCAATGATATTTGCTTCTAAATCTTCAAGCATGGACAATTCTTGAAGACCATATTCTTTAAATCTTTTAAATTCCTCTAATGTTTTATAATTCACTTTTAATTTCTTTACGTCTAAAGGCATTGTTTTTTCCTCCTTTACTAGGTCATCATATAATTGACATGATGACTAGGTCATCATATAGTTCACATGATGATTGGGTCATCATTAAGTGTATATGATGCGAATATGATAAATAGAATGATACTAATATTTTTGAATATTAGTATATATATTGTTAGAAAAATGTATATACTTTTTTCATTATAATACAAAAAAGCCAAAAATTCTGCAATTATTTTTGGAAGCGTTTTCGGTTATAGGCAGGAAAATGAAAGAATCTTGTAGAATCAATATAATTTGAGGAAAGTAAATGTTTTATATCCTATATAGTTTTTTAGAAAGGGGCATAA
>DASQIV010000526.1:0-2876 GCA_035631415.1 Pseudoneobacillus sp.
GGCACCGATAGCGTCACAGGTTGCCTCACGAAGCTTTAACATGGTGTATGGAGTATGAACAAGGAATCCACCATGTAATTCTAGACCAATTTTCACATTATGCTGCTGAGCAAGTTCACCAATCTCTTTCCAATAAGGAATTAATTTGTTTTCCCATTGCCATGTTAATACATCGCCATATTCCGTTGGCCAAGGTACAACTGGCCAATTCGGTTGCTTGGCTTCCTCACTGTCACCAGCAGTACCAGAAAAGGCATTTACTACTGGTACACCAAGCAATGAAGCTAGTTTAATCGTTTTACGGAGTGTAGAATCTGATTCTTCCGCAAAGGCTTTATCTGGTGTAAGTGGGTTTCCGTGACAGCTAAAGGCACTAATCGTTAAACCACGGCTTGTCACTGCATGTAAATAGTCATTTCGTTTTTGTTCATCTTCTAAAAGTTCATCCAGTGGGCAATGGGCGTTACCAGGATAGCAACCTGTACCGATTTCCACAGCATCTAGTCCTGAAGCTTTCACATGGTCGAGCATTTCTTCAAAAGATTTATTCGAAAATAAAACAGCAAAGACTCCTAATTTCATTACGCTAACACTCCCTTTTTTAAAGAGATGATTTGTTTTGTTTCTTGTGATTCAAGTGCAGCTAGTATAATATCTAGTGATTTCATACCTTCTTCACCTGTAATGAGTGGCTCTTTATTCTCCAAAATGCTTTCAACAAAATGATTAATGACTTGTGAAGTAGATTGGCCACCCTCTTCATTCGTTTGAATTCTATCAAGCTTATGATTTACGACGCTTCCGTCACGGTATTCTTCAATTAAAGAGTAAACCGGATCAGCTTCTAAACGAAGTGTTCCTTTTTCACCATAAATAACAGTAGAATTGTCTCCGCCTGAAACGTATGCCCAGCTAGCTGTTAGCGTTCCGATAATCCCACTTTCGGTACGTAAAATACAAACGGCATTGTCATCTACTTCCGTATTCTGCTTGGCGTTCGTTTCAATAAATGAGCCCACTTCGGAAAATTCCCCTAATAAATAACGCATTAAGTCTGCTTTATGAACCCCAAGGTCACCCATTGCACCGATAAATGCTTTTTCTTTATTAAAGAACCAGCTTCCCGCTCCATCAACACTCCAGCTTTCAGGTCCTGGATGTCCAAATGTCGTTTTGAAGCTGTAAACTTTCCCAAGCTTGCCACTTTCAAGGATTTCTTTTGCTTTACGGTGTGAAGCAACAAAACGCTGGTTATGTGCGATCATCAGCTTTTTACCATTTGCCTTTGCTGCTGCAATCATCGCTTCTGCTTCTTCTTTTGATGTTGCCATTGGTTTTTCACATAAAACGTGCTTACCTGCATTTAGTGCAGCAATTGAAACTGGTGCATGTAAGTAGTTTGGTAGGCATACACTTACGGCATCTACTTCATCAAGATTGATAGCTTCTTTATAGTCTGTAAAAGCTCTTGCACCATACTGAGCTGCCATTGCCTCTGCACGTTCTGCCACGATATCGCATACAGCAACAATTTCTACTTCATTATGAAGATGGTATTCTGGTAAATGACGGTGTTTCGCAATACTTCCACATCCGATTACGGCTACTTTTAACTTTGTCATAGTCTAATTCCTCCAGTTTTTTTTTATAGATAAGATAGTTTGGTCTTTAAATAATTCATACTGATTTCAATACTTTCAAAGGGTGTACGACGACTTTCATCCTGTTCTACAACCCACCATTCTACACCAGCATCTTCCCCGATAGTTAGAATAGCTTCTATATCAACTCCACCCGTTCCAAGCTCAGCGAAATATTGTTCTTCATCTGTTGTCATATCTTTTAAATGAATGAGAGGAGTACGATTTTTATAACGATGAATCCATTGGATTGCATTTTGACCCGCCTTGGTTAACCAATAAACATCTAGCTCTGTTTTAAGATTTTCGGGAGTGGTGTTATCAAAAATAGTTTCAAGTGCCATTTTGCCATCGGACAAACGATCCAGTTCAAAATCATGATTATGATACAAAAGTGTGATCCCGTGTTGACGGCATTTTCCACCAACATTTTCTAATAATAGGATGAGCTTTTGATAATCCTCTTCGCTACGACGTTCTTCTGATAGATACGGACAAACAACATATTTACTTCCTAATGTTTGTTGATCTCGGATGACCTGTTCTAGATTGTCTTCTAATTCCTCAAGGGGCACATGACTAGCTGCCGCCTGCAAACCTAGTTCGTCTAATAACAGTCTGACTTCTTTTGGTGTCAATCCACCATATCCGGCAAATTCAACTCCATCGAAGCCAAGCTCAGCTACTCTTTTTAAAGTAGCAGGAAAATCCCTCTCGCTCTCCTCACGCAATGTATACATTTGTATAGCTACTGGAATCTTTTTCATCGCCCACCCTCTTTTCCACTATTCTAAAAAACATTGCCTATTTGATTTTCAGATTACACGATGTATGTTGAAATGAACATAGATGATATAATTGTTATATACACTATTTTGCTATTTAATTATACGGAAGTGGAACTAATGACAATCAAAATTCGTTACTGTGGTTACTCCTATCATACACAGCCCTTTTATTCTCACTATAAGTCTGGTTACCCCTTTTATTTATTTCGCTTACAAACAGAAGGATTTTGTGATGCAATCGTAAAGGGAACTAAGCTTGAAATTGAAAAAGGTGATCTTTTGTTGATTAAACCAGGTGACCATTATGAGTTACTAATTGAAGAGACACAAAAGGTTTCAAAGGAACCTATGGTTATTAGTGGGGATTATCACTTAGTTTGTGAAGGCTCATGGGTAGATGAATGGTGGGAACGTTCGACCAAACCGATGATTTCGAGGATTGATCTTG
>DASQIV010000527.1:0-5680 GCA_035631415.1 Pseudoneobacillus sp.
AAAGAACATGATCGTTACGACTAAGCTGATAATGGCCCCCGTTGAATTAGCTAATAATTTAAATATCCAACCTTTTGGTTTTTCACGAATCCATTTTAGAGTCATTCCAGTTTGCGAAAGCGTAAATGGAATAAACACACCAACAGCATATAAGGGGATTAATTGCTCTGTATGTCCTTTAAAGACCACAATTAATAAGATTGAAGCAATACCTAGTGTAATGATTCCATTAGAATAACCTAAGCGGTCTCCTCGCATCGTAAACATTCTCGGAATATATTTATCTTTTGCTAAGCTATAAGCTAGCATTGGAAAAGCTGAATACCCCGTGTTCGCAGCAAGAATAAGAATCAGAGCAGTAGTTCCCTGTATGAAAAAATACATAAAATTTCTTCCGAAAGTTTCTTCTGCTATTTGAGATACAACTGTCTCTTCAACCTTTGGCGAAACTCCATAGTAGTAAGCTAAAAATATAATTCCTGAAAATAATAAAGCAAGTAATAATCCCATTGCTGTCAATGTTTTGGCAGCATTTTTTGGTGCTGGATCTTTGAAATTTGGAATAGCATTGGAAATGGCCTCAACCCCTGTTAAAGCTGAGCTTCCCGATGCAAAAGCTTTTAGTAACAAGAATAAGCTAATTCCTGCAACTGGAGTTCCAATCGGTGCATGTAAATTTGACGGTACTTCACCGGTAACAATTTTATAAAGTCCAACTCCAATTAAAATAAATAAGGCTAAAACAAATAAGTAAACTGGATAAGCTAAAAAAGAGGCTGACTCTGTGACACCTCTTAAATTTAAGATCGTAATAAAGATAACAAAGAAAATAGAAATGCCAACTGTATGTTCATGTAATGATGGAAAAGCAGAAGTGATCGCATCTGTACCAGCAGAAACACTAACCGCAACTGTTAATATGTAATCCACTAACAAGGATCCCCCGGCAATTAATCCATAATTTACGCCAAGGTTTTCCTTTGATACAACATAAGCTCCCCCACCATTTGGGTAAGAATGAATAATTTGACGATAAGATAGTATAAGTGCGGAGAGTAGTACCAAAACACCAATAGCAATCGGAATCGAATACCAATAGGCAATCGTACTAACCGTAACTAAAACTAATAGGATTTGCTCTGGTCCATAAGCAACAGATGAAAGAGCATCTGAGGAAAGAATAGCTAACGCCTTTAATTTATTAAGCTTATGCTCACCTAGCTCAGTTGATTTTAATGGTCGGCCAATTAAGACTCTTTTCAATGAAGAAAACATGTTGTTGCACCTCTTAAATGATTTACTTTCCTTATTTTTTACCCCAAAAAAACAAAACTTAACCATAAAAAAAATGTCCACTTAGGCAAAGATCATAGCCCTGTGGACATTAAATATGATGTCTCATCAGTTCCACCTTCTTCTCAATAAACGCTTACGAGGGTAGCTGTCGGATTCGGACAAATGAGTAGCCCTACCTTTAAATAAAGGATTCACCCCAAGTGATAGATTTTATCACATGAAAATTGGTTGCCCCGTTCCCTTCGGATTCAGCGATTTAGAAATTTGAAACAAAAATTATCATACTCCTGGCATTTTGGTTTGTAAAGTGTTTTTTTTGAGCAAGCTTTCCATCCTAATTAATTTAATGACCCCATACCATTACACACTGAACATTTACTAGTATTATCAAATGAGAATGTATCATTAGAATGAGTATTCGTCACGAAACCCGTCCCTTTACATTCCTCACAAAAATCTATTGATTCCATTTTAAGAAAATGCTTTTCTAAACCTGTTGTTTTTAAGTGAAGATACGTTTCCATCAATCCCATTTTTCCACCTCAATAGATTAATATCTATTTATTATGTAACGATAGACCCACATATAAACTAGTTATACAACTATTTTTTTATATTAAACGTTTGTCTCTATCCTTTTTGTACAGGTCCACATAGGATATATCAAATGATAATTCATAGGAATTTTCATTAGTCTTGTATCAAAGGAGGAGAAATAATTGAAGAGAATTCCAAAACTAATGATCGAAAATGCAGTCAAACAAGCTGAGGCATTAGGATTAGGGGGTTTTATGAACCAAGAACCAAGTCATGAAGGAAGTTCAAGAAAAAGCTCTTCTAGTTGTCAAACTACAAAAAGAACAACAAGATGTACTACTAGACGCAACTCTTCTAGTTCTGGAAAACGTTCCTCTCGTTGTACCGGGCAACGCTCTGGTCGTAAATCTGGACAACGTTCTGGTAGTAAATCCGGACAACGTTCTGGTCGTAGATCTGGACAACGTTCTGGTCGTAAGTCTGGTAGACGTTCTGGTAAATCTGGACAGCGTTCTGGTCGTAAGTCTGGTAAACGCTCTGGTCGTAAATCCGGCAGACGCTCCCATGGAGGACATGGACGCAGAGGTCGCTGATATAAAAGGCCATTTTTGTAAATTTACAGTCCAAAAAGCACTCATTCAATTGAGTGCTTTTTTAATGTAGTTATTTATCTTTCTATTTCATATAAGGATTGCGAATAAATAGTCAGTTATCACTTATTTTGACTTACTTTTTTATAAAATCATTTAAATACTAATTAGTAATCATCATTTTAGTAATATTCCTAATTTTCTTTACAACCTATTTTCTAGGCAGTACGATTATATTGGAATGGAAAAACATTCCTATTTTAATAAGGAGGCGATGCAAATGGAAACGAAAAAAATTCAAATTACTTATACTAAAAGGAACGAAGAAACATAGGTAAAACTAAAGGAGAATGTATATGACTCAAGTGAAAGAAACCATTCAGATTGTCCAATACCATGAATGTTTGGCTAAAGGAATTGCAAAGATGTGGAATTTAAGTCGTGATGGTTGGGGTGGTGACACCCGTGTCATGACCGAGGATCAGGTTAAGAAAAAAGAAGCCAATTCTGATAATATCGAACTTTACCTGGCATTGGACGGAGAAGAAGTTGTCGGCTATTGTGGTTTGTCTGAATACAAAGAGGACACCGGTTCCTTATATATTCCCCTGCTTAATGTACGTCCAGACTATCATGGCCATAAAATAGGTAAAAAACTGGTTTTACAAGCACTCGAAAAAACGATTGAGCTTGGATGGCCACGTCTTGATTTGTACACTTGGCCAGGAAATACGAAAGCTGTACCCTTATATAAAAAATGTGGGTTCTTTTGGGAAGACCGAGACGATACTACCCATCTCATGAACTTTATCCCTCAAGTTGTGAATACACCATTACTTGCTCCAGTGTTTAGTGAATTGGATTGGTATGATTCCAGTGTAAGACCTATTGAAGTTAAGCCTGATGGTATAAAGAAAGATGGTTTTACTTTCTACGAATACACATGGAAAAACGAAAATAGGTTCGCGCGGGTACAAATTGAACGAACTGGCCGTGGTATCAGTTTAATAGAAACAGATGAGTATTTATTACAACTTCAACTGACTGAACATGAAATGATAGAACAAGTTGAACAGACATTTCAAATTAAGCTAATTAATAAAACGAAAACTCCCATTTTATTCAAAGCTTCAGGCTCAGGTCATGATCGCATCGAATATAACATTGATTCTGAAAAATTAGTTGTTCATGAATCCGAATTAACTGGGAGAATGTTTGTAAAGACTGGTGAAGAACCTAGTGCCTGGAGAACTCATCCAGTTATATCAGTCATCGTTTCACTTAACGGACAGGACTGTGAATTAAAACTTGGAATATTTCCTGAACAGCCTGCAAAAATTACGGCTTCTAATAAAGGAAATCTTTGTTTGATAAATAAAGAGACCGCTATTGAATTAGAAATAAAGAACAATCTTAAAGAAGATGTTGAATTCTTAATTATGTTACCGGAAAATGAATGTGTTTCCATGGATAAAATGCAGTACAACGTTCAAGTGGCTGCAACTGAACGGAATACTTTCTCTATACATCTAACTATCAAGAAAAATGGTTTTTTCAACCCTTTACTTCACATTAAAGCAACAAAAAAAGACGGTACTATTCTTGAGTTCGATCAAAAAATCAGTACTGCCTTTAAAGGGATTGGAGAAAGATTTGGCGGAGAATCAAAGGATCATTGGCATATATATAACGGTCTTTGCCAAGTAAATATAAGAAAAAGAGATTTATTTATGACTATTGGCAAAGATACCAGTATGAAGCAACCATTTGCTTTCTTGCCGCCTAGACTCGGAAAACCATATTCCAATGAGTTTACGAAAAAGAAACCTGAATCTGTATCATGGGAAGTTGACCATACTTCTATATTATTAAAAATGGAATTAGCTTCAAGTGAAATGGAAGGGTTATATTTAACTAAAAAGGTTCAATTATTTGCAGATGGCATTGTTTATTACTGGATAGAAGTAGAAAATAAAGGTTTGGTATCGTATGACACAGTGGCAGTAAGCTTTCCTGTTTACCATGAACTAAGCAATACTTATTATCCACTAAATGATAAAATTGTCTATTTTTCCGAAAAACGTCTTCTTGAATTTGGCGATTTACAACCAGGTAGTATTACGGGGAATTGGTATTTTTCTGAAAATAAGAATTATCCCATTGGAATATCTTGGTCCCCTACCTGCAAAGCATCTCCAGAAGGCTGGCAATTTGTCATTGAAGATAATTTAGGATGTTTAAAACCAAAGGATTCTCAAGTAACCAATAAAGTATTACTTTCTCTTGGTGCTTTTTCAAATTGGGCAGACTTTAAGGCCTTTGCTGTTCATGAAAATGTGGATGAACAATTAGATAGTTGTTTTGAGCAATCTTTTGAATTAGAGGGTTTAGTATTTAACCGGAGTTCCGATTTACCTATCACATTAAACACATACCGAAATAGTTATTTAGAAGGACATTTAACCGTTACGGTTAATGAAAAAGAACTTTATAATACTTTCATTCAATCTGCAGAAGAGAAACTATCCCATTCATTTAAACTGTCTACATTAAATATGGAACCCATTACAATATTAGACGGCGCATTCAAAGCGAAAGGAATGACAACTTCCATAGAAGAATTAGTTCTTTTCCCTACTGTAACAAACATTAATCTTGATTCTTCAGAGGATGAGTCTTATCAGACTTTTTCGGTTAGTAACGGCTGCATAACATTAAAATCAGCCCCTGAATTTTACCCTGGAATCTATTCAATGTCTGTGAATGGCTCAGAATGGTTGAATTCTTCTTTTCCAAATCTAACAGCAAAAAGCTGGTGGAACCCTTGGGGAGGCGGCATGAAAACAGTCCCTTCAGATTTGACTACTTTTTCACTAAAAAAAGAAAAGACAACGTCTCAATTTATAGAGAAATTGGATCACAAAAGAAACAAGTGGAGTGGTTTAAAAATTGGAACTGAAATACGCGAGCATAATGAATGGAAAGGTGTTCATTTTGTCCAATATTATTTAATGCTGCCTGGAGTCCCTATTCTTGCAACCTATGTCGAAGTTGTTAAATCTGGTGGTAAAAACCTAAACAACCAAAATTGGGTATCAGACTTTTTTGTAGGTGGAGAAGATTTAACCAATCTAACATTGTCGATCAATCGAAGCGAACAAACTAAAAAATACCATTGCGGTGTACAAGAGCTTCCAATCAGCTTAGATGTTGATAGTTATCTCTCCTCCAGCTCTAAAGCAGATAAGCTTTATGTT
>DASQIV010000528.1:0-2471 GCA_035631415.1 Pseudoneobacillus sp.
ACTTATTTACAAGATACTATTTTATCATTATTTGGTAATTAATTATAATGAAAATGAATATCGTAAAAATTTCCTTTTTTATAAAACTTTTTTCATACTTGTATGTCTAATAGATAGAGTGACAGGGAGTAAGGAGGCGAAAGCATGAATGATGAGCAAATGGTTCAAAGAGCGATTCGAGGTGACGATGAAGCTTTTTTAAACTTAATTCATATGTACAAAATCGATCTATATAAGACCGCTCTTTCCTATTTACACAATGAGGAAGATGCATTAGAAGCGATACAGGAGGTTACCTATCGTGCCTATAAAAGTATCAAAACCATTCGGGAGGGATCTTATTTTAAAACTTGGCTTATTCGAATCATGATTAATTATTGTAATGACCAGTTAAAAAAGAATAAGAGAGTTGTCCTAGGTGATGAAATCATGAGCGCTCAGGGAATATGCGAGAGTCATGAAGAAATGGAATTAAAGGATGCAATGTTAAGCCTTGATGAGCGGTCGCGTGAAATTTTAACGCTTAAATACTTTCATGATTTGAAAATTAAGGAAATAGCCAGTACGATGCAGTGTCCAGAAGGAACAGTCAAAACGTGGCTTAACAAAGCTCTAAAATCACTCCGCGGTAAGTTGGAAGAGAAGGGCGGGAACCTCCATGTATAAAAATGAAGAAGAAAAATTAAATGAATATAAACAAATGTATGATCATGTACCGATATCTTTTGAATCATTGGATCAAGCGATACTAGAAGGTTTTCAAAAAGCTAAGCTAGAAAATAAATCAAAACCACGTCGAAGAACATGGATGTTTGGCTTAGCAGCAGCAGCGGTCATTTTAATTGGATTTTTCACTTCTATTAGACTTTCTCCAGCTTTTGCGGGCTATATTACCGTAATTCCTGGAATGGAAAAAGTAGTAGAACTTATCCGATATGATAAAGGAATGATGTCGGCGGTTGAAAATGATTACTACCAAAAGCTTGGTGTGATGGAAGAAAAGAATGGACTAAAAGTAATCATTGATGGGGCAATTGCTGATGAGAACGGCTTGGTGCTTTTCTATTCGTTAAAAACAAATGAAAAGCTTAAGGAAATTTTCATTGAAAAAGCAGAAATAGAAAGTTTAGATGGGGAAAATATAGATTTATCTTCGGCAAGCTATGGGTCGTCTCATTTTTCTCATGAAGGGGAGAAGTATTTTCATGGAACAATTGATTACTTTTTTAAAAAACCCATCAAAACAGGGGAATATGCTCTTAACTTAAAGTTAAAAGGAGATATCGAATCTAGCTATTCTATTCCATTTACACTAAGTAAAGAAATGAAAACGAAAAAAATATATGAAATAAATAAAACGGTCACAATAGAAGGACAAAAAATAACCTTTCTAACGGCAACAGTACAGCCATTAAGAGTAGCCGTTCATGTAAAAATGGATCCAAACAATACAATGAAAATACTAGATATTCAGGATTTAAGACTTGTAGATGAAAATGGAGAGGCATGGAACAAGAATGCTAATGGAACAACCGCAAGTAAAATTTCAGATGATGAACAAATTATCTATTTACAAAGTAATTATTTCCGTCAACCTAAGGAATTATTTCTTGTGTTGAATAAACTTCAAGCTGTTAATAAAGATGAAGCATTTGTAGTCGTTGACCCGGAAAAACAGCAGATTCTGAAACAACCAAAGGGAGAAGTTCTTAGTGGTGTTAAGGTGAGCGGGGACCATATTGATTTTACGATGAAAACAAAAGGGGATTTTCCATATTTTCTTTTTGGAAAGATAAAAGATGTAAATGGTGACGAAGTGAACTCGGAAACATCCTATTTTAACAGTGGTGATGGTGAAAAGAAGGGTATGAGAGAATTTGGAGTTCAAATTCATAACCTCCATAACCAAAAAGGTCCGCTTTCTTTTGAGCTCAGCTTCTTTCCAAGCTGGATTGAGGGGAAAGTAAAAGTAAAAATAGATTAGAATTGTCGGAATCTGTTATATCAATATCAAGAAGGAATGGCAGTTTGCTATAAGCAGGCTGCCATTTTATTTTCTTTATTGATATTTCTTTACCATATCCTGAAGCTTTAAAGCAAGACCAATTTTTCCATCCACTTTTAATCCTCCAGTCATAAAAGCAATCGTGGTATTCAAATCATCCTTGAGTAGCTTAGAAAAATTACTATCTGATAAAGTCAATGTTACTTCTGGTTCTTGAGGGGCGCCTTCCAACACTTTTACCTTTCCATCCTGCAAAACAATCTGAAGTTGCCCACTTTCCTCTAGATTCACTTGAAATACTCTATTCTTTTCATCTTGAATATGCTCAGGATTTGTATTCATTTTTTCAACAATTTGTTGAAGTTCAGTCTTAACCGACATGATTAGAGACCCCCTTTTTTTATAGTTGCGAGTTAAAATATAACTTCTACTAATATGAAGAAAATCCTCCTTAAAACTGAATAAT
>DASQIV010000529.1:0-3993 GCA_035631415.1 Pseudoneobacillus sp.
TATTTTTTTAATATATATTAAACTGACTAGTCGTTTTTACAGTTCGGATTATCGATATTCCGACCATAAGCGATATTTGCATTTAGCTTTTAAAGTGCATAGTCATTTTCATTTCGTAAAAGGAGGGTAATTATATGGGTAGAAAAAAATTAAAAGAGTCTGAAAGAAGACTTTCAATAAGTATAAATCTAGAAAATTGGCTATGGGAGGTTGTGGATACTACAGAAAAGAATCGTTCTCAATTTTTCTATTCTTTATTTATAGAAGATTTGAAAGCAAAGTTTTTAAAAGAGGATTTAGTCCTTGAAAGTAATAATATCTCAGAACATACTAGTGAGTTATATAAGATTTTAATTCTAAATAAGAAGCAACGATTACATCTAGTAAAGAGAATGCCAATCAGGAGAGGGTTGTATTTAAGTAAATCTGATATCTTATTCCCTGATAATAAAAAAACAGCAAAAAGTATAAGTTTAGATAAATGGATTTGGGATTTAATACCCTTTATTATTCCTAATAGATCAATATATTTTCAGACTCTGTTAGAGAAAAAGATTAAGAATACATTAATTCATGCTGGATTGATTAGGGAGGGGACTGTATTGACCAAATTACACGGTGGTCAGTACTGTCAGATTATTCAAAATCAGTATGCATTATCAAAAGAAATTGGTTAATTTCATTATACTGACTTGAAAAAATTAGAAGGGGAAGTTATTGAGGAAGTTTGGGTTATAGTGGTAAGTGGGATTACGTTGTGAGAAAGAAATTGCTCATCATTTAGTATTTTAGGTCATATTTTTTATGTGAAGTCTGAAAATACTGGTTTGAGTGGATTTATTACAGCTGTTGAATGGATTCCACACATCATACTAATTAATCACGCCTATTTAGGTGTAAATAGTAATAGAATTATAAAATAAAGGAATTATTAAACTATAATTCATTTGAATGTGTTGATGAAATCTTATTAGGTTGTTCTATCTAATTAATATTTCTAAGTAATGTTCTGCGAAAAATCAACTCTAATATGAATTAATGTATATTAATAGGAGAGGTAAAATGTACGATATTAAAAGATTAAAGGATTGCACATTTACTGAAATCAACTCTGTTTGGAATAAGGCATTCTCTAACTATAGTTTCAATTTTAGTATGAGTGTGGATCAAATAGGGTTTATGATCGGAAAAAGGGAACTTTCGCCACAACATTCGGTCGTAATTTTTGATCAAGAAAAGCCTGTGGGGTTTCTGTTAACCTCTATTAAATTGATTAATGGATTCAAGATGGCATGGAATGGTGGGACAGGTATATCCCCACAGTATCAAGGACGAGGGTTAGGGAACATCCTCATGGAAGAAATGGGTAATATTTATCGAATTGAAGGTGTAGAACTTGCAACATTAGAAGTTTTAAAGAGTAATAAAGGTGCTATTAAATTATATGAAAAATATGGATATATT
This sequence comes from Pseudoneobacillus sp., assembly GCA_035631415.1. GTDB lineage: Bacteria > Bacillota > Bacilli > Bacillales > Cytobacillaceae > Pseudoneobacillus. The sequence continues at coordinate 1,465 of DASQIV010000529.1, forward strand.
AAGGAAGATACGTTAACTGTTCTAAAACTAGAAGAAAGCCCATCCAGATTGAATGCCCTAGAAACAATAACGAAAGGTTATAAGGTACAACTAGGATCGGCATCTGACGCGAAAAATATTACCTTTTATAATCATGATGTTGCGTGGAGTTCGAGGTTTGAAAATGTTCAAAATGGGAGAACGGTGATGATTAAAGATGCAAAAGGAATCATCATTGGTTACGCCATATTTAATGAATACACCCGAATCAACGGGGAATTAAACATTATGCTCCACCAATGTGAAATCAGCAAAAATGTTGTAGATAAAAGAATTGTTTTAGAATTATTTATAGGTTCCATTTACCAATTAGTTGATAATAAATTAGCTGACTTACAAACCGGAGATTTTACTTCTTCGACGGAAGAAGTTATCCCTTTGCTGAAAGAGATTGGTTTTAAAACGATTGCTGAAAGATACATCATGAATGTAAAATTATCTCATTTATAAAATACAGGAGTATCGTATTAACGAAGGATTCGGTGTCGATACTCTAATTGGTTCTAAACTTTCTAACGAAAACATACTTGTACTGATGTTTTGAGTGCTTATAGTACCTACGAAAAAGAAGAAGGGCTATTTCACATTATCGAATTTATATCAGACGATGGCAAACACGTTATAAAACACTTATATCACATTTGGAATGTGAATGTTTCAATAGCCTTTTAAAGCAATGGATTGACCGTTTTTTAGAATGTGGCAAGTCATTACCTTAATAACTATTTAGCTTGGTTCCAGTTTGTTATTAGAATAGGGGCAAGAATCCACCAATCAGAATATTAAAGAAATGATTTTATCTTCTTTCCTGTTTTAAAGGGATAAAAACCAATTCTTTATTGAGGAAATGTATCTTTAATAAATCGTAGCCGTTTATTATTTTTGTTTAACTTTGGAGGGATAAATTGTTTGCAAAAAAAACATATTTTTATCGTTCTATCTTTAATTATTGCGGGAATTTTTTTGTACTGGAACAGTGACCATATGAAGGATAAACGGGTTTGGAACCAGTTTCATCAAGAGTTAAATCCAAAACTGATCGAGGAAGTCATATTAATAAATGGCGCTGAAAATATTAAACTCAATAAATCTGAAAAGGAAGAGTTTATTCAAGAATTTAGTAATGCTACATTTGAAAGTAGCAATAGGGAAAGAAAAGGCTCAACACCTGATGGTCACTTTTTGTTGAATTTTAAAAATAATACTGAGGTTTCGGTTAGTTATATGATTGGAGGCAAAGAAAAACTAAGTCCGAGATTTGAACTTAGTCCAAGGCACTTAGACCCTGAAACACAATTTTTTATAGAAAGCGAAGAACTCTCCAACTTTATTGAAGCCAGATTGTCAAAGTAGATACCATAAAATCAAGGCTTCATGTTATATCTCATTTATCAATACTCAAGTGTATTAGAGTCAATAATTATGTAGTTTGGTTTGCTATACCGATAAAATGGATTAAGCGAGATATTATCAAAAAACTATAGGTAAACTAGATCTTTATTGAGTTAGTCTGTAACAAAGAACCCTATAATCATAGGGTTCTTTGTTTATTATTTAGCTATCCGCGTAACTTTTTGTGAAATTACATTAACAAGGAGATGGACAAGCTTTTCAGTCAGTTCTCCCGAAACATCCTTTAATGCAGAAAACTCGGTCATTTCCAAACCTATTATACGGTCATCTTTTAATAATTCAATTAAAACCAGGTGACATTCATCAAAAGTCAAGCCGTCCTTACAAGGAAAATAAGCTGCAGGCATTTCACTTTCTTTAATCACATCAACATCGAAATGAATAAAAATCTTTTTATTCTCTGGTAATTTCGCTAGAAAGTCTGAAACACTTTCTTTGATACCGTTAACTCTAAGTTTCTCTAATGGGATTAAATCAATGCCATCCGTTGAGACAGGTAAAGCTGAAAAATCATGGCAACCAATTACACTAAAAGATGAGTAGTCTATATGGTTTGGTTTCTCCCAAAACATATTCTCGTTTGCAAGTAGCCATATTCCCATTGTAGCAGCCCCAACCTTCATATTATTCCTGGGTTTAAAATTATCAACATGCGAATCTACTAAAATTACATGAAGATCATCTTCATAAACCGAACTTAAAAAAGATGTAGTCCCAACAATGACACTACAATCACCACCTACTACTAATAGAAAGTTATCATGACTGTGTACATCTTCCAAACTCTTCTTTGTTTCTTCCCAAATAATCCTTGGTGATGGCCAATTTAATATGGGTGGAGATATGTTTCGAGGCATACAGTCTTGTAACTTGATATCACCTGAATAAGTAACTTCGATCTTCTTTTCAATTAATTTAGAAATGAGGCCTCTATTCCTTAGTGATAAAGGGGTTAACTCTGGCCCGGATATGTGTCCACCAAAATGAGTAGGTATACCTAATAAACTTAGTTTCATTCATTATTTACTCCTTTTACAAATATTTTGTTTTATCAAAACTGACTAGACGGTTTATGTA
>DASQIV010000530.1:0-7259 GCA_035631415.1 Pseudoneobacillus sp.
GTTCTCAATGGAGTTAATTTTGATATAAAGAGTAATGCACGAATTGGGTTAGTAGGTTATAACGGTACAGGAAAGACAACTTTAGCCAACATAATTTCTGGTAAATCTATGGCTGATGTTGGAACCATTGAAACGAATCAATCTTTAAAAATAGGCTATTTAACTCAATCCGTTGAATATCAATTATTTGATTATCAAAAAGGATTATTGGAAGTAGACAATAAAGAATATCTTGAAGTTGCTAGTCATTTAGGATTAGAAAAGGTTTATCAATGGGACGATGAACGTTTCCTTCATTTAAGTGGTGGAGAAAAAATTAAAATCGTTTTAGCTCAAATATGGAACTTAAAACCGAACTTTCTAATATTGGATGAACCGACCAATCATCTAGATTTACAGGGCATTAACTGGCTGATTGATGAATTAAAAAATTTTAAAGGCCCTGTTATCATTATTTCACATGATCGCTATTTTCTAGATGCTATCGCAACCAGCATTATTGAGCTAGAAGATGGCGTTGTTCAAGAATATGAAGGTAACTATAGCCAATATCGGAACGAAAAAGAGATTCGCAAAAAAAACCAACAGCAGCATTATGAGGAACAACAAAAATACAAACAAAAGATTGAAAATCAAATGGACCAGCTGAAGGCCTGGTCAGAAAAGGGACACCGTGAATCAACCAAAGGTGGTACACCTTCAGAAAGGAGACAAATTGGTTTTAAGGAGTATCATCGCAAAAAAGCAAAGAAGATGGACAATCAAATCAAATCTAAAATGAAAAGACTTGAAAAGGAACTAGATAGAAATAAGGTCTGTAAACCTAAAGATGATCCGTCATTAGCGTTTCAATTCCAATTTGAAGGAAGAAGAGGGAAAAGAGTTTTAGAGGCTAAAAATTTGGGGAAATCCTTTAATGCTAAAGTGATATTTAACAATAGTCAGTTTTATATTAAGCACGGTGAGAAAATAGGTATTATTGGACCAAATGGCTGTGGAAAAACGACTTTTATTCGAATGATATTGGATGAAGAATCCATCACTGAAGGAGAACTCTGGAAAAGTCAAAATCTAAAAATAGCCTATTTAAGTCAAAATTTATTAGACCTGAACCCAGAACAAACTGTTCTTGAGTCATTTGGCCCACTTAAACGAGATGAAATCTACTCTGCAAGAACCCTGATTGCAAATATTGGTTTACCAAGAGAAATGGCTGAGAAAAAAATTCAATCTTTAAGTTTAGGACAAAGAATTCGCGTGAAAATAGTTGATATGTTATTAAAAGAGTACGATATTTTAATTCTTGATGAGCCAACTAATCACTTAGATCTCCCAAGTCGGGAACAATTAGAAAATACCTTAAAAGACTATGCCGGAACTATTATTACCGTCTCACATGACTATTATTTTATTAATAGTATTTGTGATGCTTTATTGGTGTTTGAACAAAACAAAATTAAACGAGTTGAAAATAATTTACATGAATACCAGCAAACTAAAAATTCCAATCATAACCTGAAGCAAAAAAAGGAAGAACTGATGATCATTGAAAACCGATTAACGACTATTCTCGGAGAACTAAGCCTTCTTACACCATCGGATACTAAATATACAGAACTAGATTCTCAATTCAAGGAGCTATTAAAAATGAAAAAGAAGTTATCATAAGTAACAAGTAGTCTAAATATTAACAATAATTCACATTTCTGAAAGTTCTATTTCTCATCGGTATTTTTCATGTTAAAATGAGCAAGTATATTTAGAAGATTGTCCGTGAGAGAGGAGCAAGTATCAGACATGACCGAATCAGTTTTACAATCCGTTTCATTTGAAAAAGGAATCTTAACCATTTTAGATCAAACTAAACTACCAAATATAACTGAATTTATTAAAATAGACCGGATTGAGGATGCATGGGATGCCATTAAACAATTAAAGGTACGAGGTGCACCTGCTATTGGAATCGCAGCAGCTTATGGCCTTCTTCTTGGAATCAAAGATGCTAGTGAAGATAGCTTTGATACCTTCTATAAAGAGTTTGAACAGCATTCAGACTACCTAGCAACATCAAGACCTACTGCTGTCAATTTATTCTGGGCACTAAAGAGAATGAACGACAGAGCGCTGAAAGAGAAAAATCTTCCTGTTTCCCAAATTAAAGAGAAGTTAGAACAAGAAGCACACTCAATTAGACAAGAGGATGAAGAAGTATGCCGCTCTATTGGCGAACATGCCCTCACACTTTTCCAAGATGGCATGGGTGTATTAACTCATTGTAATGCTGGTGGGATTGCGACAGCTAAATATGGAACAGCCTTGGCTCCGATATATTTAGCTAAAGAAAAAGGCTGGGACATTAAGGTGTTTGCTGATGAAACTCGCCCATTGCTGCAAGGTGCTCGTTTAACCACATGGGAACTAATGCATGCAGGTATAGATGTTACCTTAATTACTGACAGTATGGCTGCAATGGTAATGAGTAGAGGTCTTGTTCAGGCTGTTATTGTTGGGTGTGACCGCGTTGCTGCGAATGGAGATGTCGCCAATAAAATTGGGACATATGGGGTGGCAATATTAGCAAAAGCGCATAATATTCCATTCTATGTAGCTGCGCCGCTTTCCACAATCGACTTGTCAACAAAAACAGGTAAAGATATTCCTATTGAAGAAAGACATGCAGAAGAGATAACTGAAGGTTTTGGCACGTTAACAGCACCTGAGGGAGTCAAAGTATTTAATCCTGCTTTCGACGTGACACCAGCAGAATATATCACTGCTATTATTACCGAAAAAGGTGTTATGAAAGGAAATTATCAAGAAGAATTAGCAAAGCTATTTCAATAGGATGAAGAGAAAGCAGGGAAAATATGATTTCGGAAATTAAACTTAAAACACAAATTTGTGAAATAGGAAAAAGAATTTATGAAAAAGGATTTGTTGCTGCAAATGACGGTAATATATCAGTAAGAATAGATGAAACTTCCTTTTTGGTGACTCCAACTGGTGTTAGTAAGGGATTTATGACACCAGAAATGCTAATAAAGGTGGACATTGATGGCAATGTAATAGAAGGTGACTATAAGCCAACCTCTGAAATAAAAATGCATTTGCAGGTTTATAAAGAACGTCCTGACATTCATTCTGTTGTACATGTACACCCACCATATGCAACAGCTTTTGCCATTGCAGGAATCCCTTTAAATCAAGCGACAATGCCAGAATCCATAGTAATGCTTGGAACGATACCTATTGCTGAATATGGAACTCCTTCAACAGAGGAGCTTTCTAAATCTATATGTCCATACATGATGAATCATAATGGAGTTCTTTTAGAAAATCACGGGGCTTTAACATGGGGATCCACTCTTGATCAAGCCTATTTTCGAATGGAATCACTTGAATTTTGTGCAAAAGTGAATTGGATTGCCCGTCAAATGAACGGAGATCGTGAACTATCTAATGATAATGTTGAAAAACTTATTACCTTAAAACACAAGTTGGGAATTCAAGTTGTATCACCTACTGGTGTGATAACTGAACAGGATTCACCTGCTGAAAAAGTAACACCACCGCTAGAAAGAAGTCTTACCTCAAAGGATATTGACTTAATTGTAGAAAAAGTAACACTTGCAATAGCAAAACTTATAAAATAGGGTAAAGGGACTAGAATTAGTCCCTTTTTATTATGCCATTTCATTGTTTCCAGTTTCGTCACATTTTCCGCCACTTACTACATTGTGCTAATCATCTTTTCCTTGTTAAGATAAGGGAAAAGACTGTTTACAACATTTGGAGGAGGGGTAGCAATGGTTAAAAAGGTCATTGCTGCAGTGGTTTTAATCGTCTTGTTTATAGTGGCTATCGTACAAGCCATGGATCATAAATCCACAGAAGATACTATTGAACCAGCTTCAGCAGGCATTAAGATAGGTACTAAGGCACCTGATTTTGAATTAAAGACATTAAATGGAGAAAGTGTTAAGCTATCAGAGCTTAAAGGAAAAAAAGTGATTCTCAACTTTTGGGCAACATGGTGTCCACCGTGTAAAGCAGAAATGCCAGAAATGCAAAAGTACTACGAAGAAATACCCGATGATATTACCATTCTTGCAGTCAATATTGATCCGCAATTAGATGTTCAAAAATTTGTTGACGAAATGGGCATTACTTTTACCATCCCATTAGATGACGATGATTTAGTAAGCACTGAGTATCAGATCATTTCGATACCAACCACATTTTTCATCGATACGAAAGGTATCATACGAGAAAAACATGTTGGAGCTATGTCTTATGATATGATGAAAGACTTTACGGAAAAATTGAAATAACATTTTTAGAAAGAACGTAACCGATGGTTAGGTTCTTTTTCTTAGTATAGCTAAATTAACTGTATTTTATATAAGTCCTAAATTTTCAAAAAGTTGTAATAATTACGCGCGTTTCTGGACATAATAACTGATATTATAGGAGATAAGGAAGGTGATTACCTTGAGAAAACCTAGAAAACGTTCATTTGCTGAACTTGTATTAGAAAATAAGCGTCAACTTATGAAAGATCGTGATGCCTTAGAAAGAATTGAGGAAAGAATTGAAGAAAAGCGTTTAGGCAAAGCTGAGTGACCAAACAATTCCAACATGACTATTCCTATTAGTGGGCATACTCTTACTGAGGAGGGATAACCATGGGAAATATGAAAGGACAACATCCAAAGCGTTTTCAACCAGATCATATTGGTACTCAATCAAGAGGATTTGGTGGAAATAAAGGGAAACAAATGCAGGACACCTCAGGTAAACATGCCCAAGTAATTCAAACTAAAGGCGAATAATATACTAATGGCTAACCTCACTAGTTCAAAGAGCTGGTGAGGTTTTTAAATTACTTTTACCATTTACTTAATTCCATAATTTATCTGTGTGATAAAATCATTTTTTTCACATACTACTTCTGTACCAGCATTATCAATTTGGGAGGAACAAATATGACATCTTACAACAATAAGCCAAATCCTGATGATCGTTCCGATAACGTAGAGAAGCTACAATCGATGATTCAGCACACGATTCAAAATATGGAAGAAGCGGAAGAGTCTTTAGAATTTGCTAATGATGATACACATCGTGCACAAATTGAAGCAAAAAACGAAAGACGCCGTGAAAGTATAGATGCATTCCGTGCTGAAATAAAAGATGAGGCAAATGCACAAGGTAATAAATACGAATAATCGGATATACAGGAGGGAGCTATAAGCTCTCTCTTTTCATGTTTTAATCAAAATATGGTAAGATAAAACGGAAAAATTTAAAAATAAAGTAGTGATGTTATGAATCAGCGTCAAGTGCGTTTTTATTCAAATAATGAATGGATATCTAAATGGAACCAAGAAATATCAGAAAGTGGATATGTTACTGATGAGAGTGAAATCTACTCTGTCTTAAAAGGATTAAACGAAGCGGATGAGCCACAGCTATACTCATATTTATTAACTTTACTAGCAAAGTCGAAGAGTAAGAAAATAGACCATGCGCCAATTATTGTTACTTGGTTAGAAAAAGCACTATCTCTTGATCCCAATAATCAATATGCAAAAGAATACTTATTTAAAGATCAATGGAAAGCATTCCAGAATAGATTAGAAATTTTAGATTTCCCTCCCTTTAGGGAAACAGATAATCGTACAGCGAAGAAAAAATTGGTAGATGAGTATATACATATTTGCAATGAGTTTTTATCGTTAGCTGATGAGACTCTTGATGAAATATACAAACAATACGAACAAAGCCTTCACGATGAGAGTAGCTATCGTGAAAAGCTAGAAAAAGTGAAAGATTTATTCCAACAAATGTTTGATGAAGTAAGTAACCTACTCAAAGCCGTTACTGAATTTAGTGAGTCATTTTCAGGAGTTTTTTATGCATCCGTTCATTACGAGAGCATTAAAATACACCTAGAAACCATTAAAAAGATAAAAGAAGAATGGGAAGCTATGTTTTTAGACGATGAAGAAAGCTCAAGGACCGCTACAATCCAAAATGCTTTAGAACAATTAAACCAAATGATTGGGCTTCATGCGGTAAAAGAACGTATCAATGATTTCTATTCTTTTTTACGATACCAAAAATTGAGAAGTTCTTTAGGCTTTCAGACAAAGGATGAACTTAGTTTAAATATGATTTTAACGGGAAATCCCGGAACAGGAAAAACAACCCTAGCAAGACTTCTTGCCAAAATTTATTATGAACTAGGTGTTTTGCCACGAGAAGAAGTGATTGAAACAAACCGTTCACAGTTAGTTGGTGCCTTTGTAGGACAAACAGAAGAGAACGTTCAAGCCATAGTCAAAAAGGCTGTAGGTGGTGTTTTATTTATTGATGAAGCCTACAGTTTAAAACGAGAGGGACAGTCTGGCAGTGATTATGGTCAAGCAGCTATTGATACGTTAGTATCCTTAATGACAAGCCATGAGTTTGGTGGTAAATTTGCTGTTATTTTGGCTGGATATCCTGACGAAATGAGACAATTTTTAGAAGCAAATACTGGTTTAAGAAGCCGATTTCCGCAATCCAACTACATTCATCTTCCGAATTATACAAATGATGAATTAATCCAAATAGCTGAATCGATTGCAGATGAAAATGATTACATTTTAACAAATGAAGCCAAACTCGAATTAGCATCTCGAATTGAAAAAGAAAAGGTAGATGAAACCTTTGGAAATGCTAGAACCGTTAAAAATATTGTGTTAGAAGCCATATTTCGCAAGGGCTCTAAGAATATCGACAAAAATCACTCCTTTTTACAATATACACTCCTTGACCGAGATGATTTCTTAACCAAAATTGAACTAAACCATGAGAATCCACACGAAAAGTTAAAGCGTTTAATTGGGTTGGAAAATGTAAAGAAAGAAGTAGAATCATTAATTGCTTTTGTAAGACTACAGCAAGTTCGTCGTGAAAATGGTTTACCAGCTGTCCCTATTCAATTGCATTCCATATTTAGCGGAAATCCAGGGACAGGAAAAAAAACTGTTGCTAGCATATACGCAGAATTTTTAAAGGAATGTGGATTCTTAAAAAGAGGCCATCTAATCATTACAAGTAGAGCAGACTTTGTCGCAGGCTATGTTGGACAAACAGCGATCAAAACAAAGAAAAAGATAAGAGAGGCTTTAGGTTGTGTTTTGTTCATCGATGAAGCTTATTCGTTATTAAGCCATACAAATGGTGATTTCGGAAAAGAAATGATTGATACC
>DASQIV010000531.1:0-3427 GCA_035631415.1 Pseudoneobacillus sp.
ATGTTTATGACACCCATACTAAATTTCTTATGGATGTACCGGATTCTTAATTTCACAGTTTAGCAAAATTTGTATATGTATAAAAAAACAAAAAAAGGTAGCGAATTGGCTACCTCATTATAACTCTACTACACTAGAATTCTTGTATCAGCAAACCAGGTACGAACAAAATATTCACAATAAATCATCTGATATATGTAGGATATTATAAATTATTCCATTCATTTCTTTTAGCTTACTTAAATCGTTTAAAAAATAGAACACATCGTACTCCCATTTTTCTGGATTATAAATAACAATATGTTCTGTATGATCAATCGATGGAATACTTTCTTCTATTATATCTTTTAAGTTATTTAGGCTGCTTTGGGGTTGTATTTCTTTAGTGATATGAAATAGAAATTTATTCTCTTTGATTTTAGATGCCGTTGTATCAATTAGTGGAATTCCGACATTAACTCGTTGCCAACCAAAAGAGTTTAAAATATTGTCATAGAATCCATTAAATAAAAACTTGTTCAGCCCGTTGCTATCTTTCCAAAGATAAAGTGGGCAATAACTATTTTGTAAATTATTATTGATTCCTTTTTCTGTGATCAAATATAGTTTAAATTTTAAGTCTTCAAATCCGTCTGTTTTATAAGCATTATTTTTTACTCTGTCTCTGATTATATTCATATCATAATCACTTGGTAATGTAATCTTGTATTGTGTGGCAATCATTTCGTTTTTTCCTCCTTATGACAAATATGGAAAAATATAAGATTATCAATTTTATTAAAACATAAATTTCTTTTCACTGGAAGTATTAAAAAATGAGAATGACTGAGGACTAAAATTCAATTTGTATAATAACCAAATGCCACGAAATAGGTCTATAAACTATTTTTAATACTGTACGGAAAGAAACAAGGAAAATTTGAATTTCTTTTTCCAAAATCTATGCGAAAACAGCCTTTAATAAAACATCAATTGGGGGGATTGGATTGTCAGAATCCAAAAATCAAATCAAATACATTATTCGGACTGGAAAATTAGAAGATGCAGAAGAAATTTTGGATATTGAGAATTCTGTTATATCTGAAGGGGAGTATTTCATAACGATACTTGAAGAGTTAGAAAAAACTCCATTACAAAAACAAAGAGAATGGATACAAGGCAAATTAAAAAATGAAAACGAAACCTTAATTGTAGCCGAATTAAATGGTGTAGTTGTTGGGTGGATCGTTTTTAATTCTCATAATAAAAAGAGATTATCGCATACTGGCTCTATTACCATGTTGGTAAATAAAAGTTACCGAGGAAAGGGTATTGGGAAAATGCTTTTGAAAGCAATGTTAGAGTGGGCAGAAAAGAACCCTTTCATTGAAAAGGTTAGTTTAGGAGTATTCTCAACAAATCATAGGGCAATTTCCTTATACAAGAAGATGGGCTTCGTTGAAGAAGGCAGAAAGAGTAAAGAATATAAGTTAAGTGATCATGAGTATATGGATGATATTCTAATGTGTAAATTCGTATAATACCTTTTGTAGCTTTTCAAATAAAAAAAGTCGTCCTAATAAAAAAAGGACGACTTTATTAATCAGATGCTTATCAACAATCACAAAGTTGAGGTAGAGTTCAATTTTCTTGATCTAAATGATACTTATTCATAAAATCGATTCTCTCGGTAATTCTTGGATGAGAACCTAGTAAAAAGTGAATAGGTGTTGGTTCATAACCCGTAGACTTTATGTTTTTAGTTAATGTTTGAAATGCGGATATAGCAACTTCTTTATTTTGAGTCATATCAATGGCATATTGATCAGCTTCTTTTTCATGATAACGCGATTCGATATTATTAAGTGGAGAAATTGGAAAAGAGATTAAGCTCACTGTTAATAGCAACAACGGCATTGCTGCAATATCATCTTGCCCGTCTATTCCCCATAAATGTCCAAGTTTTTTAATAAAGAAATTATATAAAAGGTAAGTTCCGAAAATAACAAAGAACGAGATAACCAAACTGACAGCTAATCCTTGATAGATGTGTTTTAACTTGTAGTGGCCAATTTCATGAGCCATAACAAATTTAATTTGTTCAATGTTCATTTCCTTTATAGCTGTGTCACCAATAACAATTTGCATATTGCTACCAAAGCCTGTTACAAAAGCATTAATCGTGTTTGTCTGTTTAGACATATTCATTTCAAGAATTTTTGCATCGGGAATCCCCGCTTCATCAGCCAATTTTTGAATTTCCGCCTTCAGTTCTTTATTCTCCAGCGGCTTATAATCATTGAATAACGGCATAATTAAGATTGGAATGAGAAACATGGCGATCACTGTTAATGGAATGGAAGCTCCCCAGGTAATCAACCACCATCTCTTAGGGAATTTCTTAACAGCCCAGTAGAACAGCCATAAAATTGGAACAGATATTAATATATCCAATCCAAAGGATATTCCCATATCACCAGCTGCAGAAAGAAGGCTTTGGTTCGATAGATTATATTTATGAGATAAATAAAAAAAGAATATCTCTAGTGGTAAATATAAGAGTGTCGTTATGATGGTGAAAATTAGATAATAGAAACCAAGCTGCCAAAAGGATTTTTTAAAAACCGTTTTTGCTTTATCTCTTAATCTGTTAGAGAATACCATTAATAGAATCATAAGTAAGAAATCTAATGGTGTTTGTAAAAAGAAGGTGAAATAACCAATAAGGTCTAAGTGGTGAGCTTCTTTAATTTGTTCCCAAGTCATAAAAGTGGTCGGGTCAGCAACTGTACCTCTGTACTTTTCAGGAACAAAGCCAGGTTTCAAATTAAAAAGATACAGGCTAATGATGATTGCGTAAATTAAATAAAAAATGGAAAATCCAATATAAAACTTTTTGAGCTTCATAATACACCTCTTGATCATGTATATATAACAACTCTTACAATATTAATCTATATCTTCCAAAAAATACATAAAAAAGCAGTGCTTTTGAATCATGAAAAGGGTAGGTAAGGTTCAAGAAAATAACAAAGGAATAATAATCCGTATTGCATTCTTCAGGGCGTTTGATCCATATTTCGTAAATGGTCTCTAACAGTACCTGTTTTTCATATTTATAAATTTAAGACTCGTTTGATGGAGATACTATTCTATCGAGCAAGTCTTTTTATTTTTATATGATAACTTTGTTAGAAAAATACAAAATACCTTCTCAATCAAGGGTGACCTTGTCGAAATGTGATACTGTTTTTTCGCAATTTTGCTATACTAACTTTACAAAATTTCAGTATTTTTCAAATATAGTAAATAGAATTTGATGTTTATTCATATTTAGGGTATTTTTCAAGGAATTGGAATTAAATTTAATTAAAATTTGTTCAAATAGCACTTAACATTTGTTCAATTTTTGTGTTATATTTATTTTGAAATAATAATTAAAAGAATG
>DASQIV010000532.1:0-2165 GCA_035631415.1 Pseudoneobacillus sp.
ATCAGGGTAGTCACTTTTCGTCCATCATCTAATATTCCCTTCGGATGGCGAATCCACTGCCATAGCTGAGCACGGGAGATTTCTGCAGTTGCGGCATCCTCCATTAAATGATTAATTGGTGCTGCACCACGCCCGCTTAACCAGAAAGCTACGTATTGAATCCCTACACTTATGTTCATTCTGACTCCTGTTTCAGTTATTGTCCCCTCAGGAACCTCTAGTAGCTGAGCTTCTGTTACCTGCAACTCTTCTAATTTTTTAGTATGGATTTGATTGGATTCCTTCATTTCGCGATTAAATACTTCTAGCGCAACAGGGACTAGACCAGGGTGTGCCACCCATGTGCCATCATGTCCGTCACGAGCTTCTCGTTCTTTATCAGCACGGACTTTTGCAAAGGCTTCTTCATTGGCCTTTGGATTATTGCGTACAGGTATTTGTGCCGCCATTCCTCCAATAGCTGGTGCATTTCGACGATGACAGGTTTGAATCGTTAATAGGGAATAGGCTCTCATAAATGGTACTGTCATTGTGACTTGTGACCGATCAGGTAAAATAACATCTGGTTGTTGGCATAATTTTTTCAAATAGCTAAAGATATAATCCCATCGACCGCAGTTTAAGCCCGCAGAATGCTCTTTCAATTCATATAAAATTTCATTCATTTCAAACGCAGCCATGATCGTTTCTAATAGAACCGTTGCTTTAATTGTCCCTTGAGGCACTCCTAGTGTATCTTGAGCATATATAAATACGTCGTTCCAGAGTCTCGCTTCTAAATGACTTTCAAGCTTTGGTAAGTAAAAATAAGGACCTGTCTCATGATCTAGCAAACTCTTCACATTGTGAAAAAAGTACATACCAAAATCAAAGAAGCTTCCTGAAATCGGGCTTCCTTCTAACAGAAGATGTTTCTCTTCTAAATGTAATCCACGCGGTCTTACCATTAAGACAGCGGTGTCTTCTTTTAATTCATATTTTTTTCCGTCAGGATTTTCAAAAGAAATGGTACGGTTAACGGCATCCCTCAAGTTTAATTGACCCTCGACCACATTTTCCCACGTTGGTGAGGTGGCATCTTCACAGTCAGCCATGAAAACTTTTGCCCCTGAATTTAGAGCATTAATAATCATTTTTCGATCGGTCGGTCCTGTTATTTCAACTCTACGGTCTAATAAATCATTGGGTAGTGGAGCTATGACCCAGTCTGACTTTCGAATCTCCTCTGTTTCAGTCAAAAAATGAGGAAGCTTTCCATTATTGATTTCCATTTGTCGCTGTTTTCTGTTCTGTAACAGCTCATGTCTTCTTTCTCCAAATTTTCTCTCTAGCTGCTCTACAAATTGCAGTGCTTTTTCTGTGAGAATTTCCGAGTAAAAGGGCTTCATTTCACCAATCACTTGAATACCGGTTGTTCGAGTGGACATTCCATTCGTCACTCCTTTTTTCATATTCTATGTTATAACACAGATATTATTACTTGTTTGTATTATATAACAGTAAACACAAAAGTGATACCGATAAAAAGTAAATTTTTAAAGTTTTCTCTCGACCTTATTCGACACCACTTTACCGCATTAACGCAAAAGGGGTCTGACCCCCAGTGCTTTACAGCACTGAAGGGTCTGACCCCAAATTAATTTAGAACAATTCAGATGTTGTTTTGGCTTGCATGTGTTGAATTAGGTAGTCTGGGCCACCTGCTTTTGAGTCCGTACCAGACATGTTGAAGCCACCAAATGGTTGGTATCCAACGATTGCTCCTGTACAGCCACGGTTGAAGTATAGGTTTCCAACATGGAAATCTTCGCGTGCTTGTTGGATTTTTTCACGATTGCGTGTGATAACCGCACCCGTTAATCCGTACTCTGTGTTGTTAGCAATTTCAATCGCATGATCAAAGTCACGAGCTTTACAAATACCAACAACTGGTCCAAAGATTTCCTCTTGCATGATACGAGCTTTCGGATCAAGATCAGCAATGACAGTTGGCTGGATGAAGAAACCTTTTGAGCTATCTCCCTCTCCACCAGCTACTAAACGACCTTCCCCTTTACCAATTTCAATGTATTCCATAATCTTATTGAAGGAGCTTTGGTCAATAACTGGGCCTGTGAATGTTTCTTGCAATTCAGGATTACCTACTGTCTTTTCCTTCGTAATTT
>DASQIV010000533.1:0-4117 GCA_035631415.1 Pseudoneobacillus sp.
AAAACAAATTTCAGATGAACTACAAAAGAAATTTAATTTAAAAATAGACAAAAGAAAAATGGAATTAAATGATGCTATACGCACATTAGGTTTTACGAAGGTTCCAGTGAAGCTACATACTGAAGTGACAGCAACATTAAATGTCCATGTAAAAGAAGGAAATTAATTTTTCGACCACAAACGACAAAAACATGATAAAATAATAAATGTTAATACAAATGTGATCGCTATTCTGGCTGATCACATTTTTTCTTGATAAAAATACTTTCCTCTATTGAAGGAGGTTTAATAGATGAGTGATTTATTTGCAGATCGTCTTCCGCCGCAAAATATCGAAGCGGAACAAGCCGTGTTAGGTGCTATTTTCCTTGAACCATCTGCCTTAACACCAGCAACGGAAATCCTTATACCAGAAGATTTTTATCGCGCTGCCCATCAAAAGATTTTTAATGCCATGTTGAATTTGAGTGACCAAGGAAAAGCGGTCGACCTCATCACCGTAACGGAAAATTTAGCAGCATCGAAAATTTTAGAAGATGTGGGTGGAGTTAGTTATTTAAGTGAATTGGCAGGATCCGTTCCTACAGCAGCCAATATTGAATATTACGCTAATATTGTTGGAGAAAAGTCTCTTTTAAGACGATTAATCCGAACAGCAACAGAAATTGCACAAGATGGATATACTCGTGAGGACGAAGTGGAATCCCTACTAGGGGAAGCAGAAAAAAGTATTATGGAAGTGGCACAGCGTAAGAATGCAAGTGCATTCCATAATATTAAAGATGTCCTTGTTCGAACATACGATAATATTGAAACATTACATCAACGTACAGGTGATGTTACCGGTATACCAACAGGCTTTGCCGAGTTAGACCGTATGACCGCTGGTTTCCAACGAAATGACCTTATTATTGTTGGAGCACGTCCATCCGTAGGGAAAACGGCCTTTGCCTTAAATATTGCCCAAAACGTTGCAACACGTGCAGGGGAAAACGTAGCTATCTTTAGTTTAGAGATGGGTGCCGAGCAGCTTGTTATGCGTATGCTTTGTGCTGAAGGGAATATTGACGCTCAACGTTTACGTACAGGTACATTAACCGATGAAGACTGGGGCAAATTAACCATGGCTATGGGTAGTTTGTCTAATGCTGGTATTTTTATTGATGATACTCCAGGTGTTCGAATTAGTGATATTCGTGCCAAGTGCCGTCGTTTAAAACAAGAACACGGACTAGGAATGATCTTAATTGATTACCTACAGCTTATTTTAGGTAGTGGACGAGGCGGAGAAAACCGTCAACAGGAAATCTCTGAAATTTCTCGTTCTTTAAAAGGACTAGCTCGTGAGCTTCAAATTCCAGTCATTGCGTTATCACAGTTATCTCGTGGACTTGAGCAACGTCAAGATAAACGACCGATGATGTCAGATATTCGTGAATCTGGAAGTATCGAGCAGGACGCTGATATTGTAGCGTTCTTGTATCGTGATGACTACTATGATAAAGAATCAGAGAACAAAAATATCATTGAAATTATTATAGCGAAACAGCGTAACGGCCCGACAGGTACAGTCTCGCTCGCCTTTGTAAAAGAGTATAATAAATTCGTAAACTTAGAGAGAAGATTTGAAGATGCCGGATAGAAATATTTGAGGGATTAGCTTTTATAGCTAGTCTCTTTTTTTGTCATTATAAAAATACATATTTGTGGTGAATTTGAAAAATACACTTTATTAAGTCGGATAACTGAAGAAAAAAGTTAGATAACTCCATATTTAGTCGGATAAAAAGGAAAAACAAACGGAAAACTAGTTTAAGGATGTATAGGGAAATAGTCTATAGTGTGTTTTTTTATAATAACGAACATATTTTTAAAAAAATAATAAAATGTTCGTGTTTTATTGATTTTTTGTTTTTTTACTGTTAAACTATGTATGGTTTTAATGATATTTAATAACTTTTCCAAATATTTTGGAGGTGTAGGGTTTGTCATCAATCGTAGTAGTAGGAACTCAGTGGGGAGACGAAGGGAAAGGGAAAATTACCGACTTTCTTTCGGAAAATGCAGAAGTTATCGCTCGTTATCAAGGTGGAAATAATGCAGGGCATACCATTCGCTTTGATGGTGAAACTTATAAGTTACACTTAATTCCATCTGGTATTTTTTATAAAGATAAGATTTGTGTTGTTGGAAATGGAATGGTTGTTGATCCAAAGGCTCTAATAAAAGAGTTAAGCTATTTGCATGAACGAGGAGTAACAACAGATAATTTACGTATTAGTAACCGCGCACATGTGATTTTACCTTATCATCTAAAATTGGATGAAGTAGAGGAAGAGCGTAAGGGTGCCAATAAAATTGGAACAACGAAAAAGGGAATCGGACCTGCTTATATGGATAAAGCTGCCCGTATTGGTATCCGAATTGCTGACTTACTTGATAGAGAAATTTTTGAAGAAAAACTAATTAGAAATCTTGAGGAAAAAAACCGTTTATTTGAACGTATTTATGAAACAGAAGGCTTCCAGCTAGAAGATATATTGGATGAATATTATGAGTATGGCCAACAAATTAAGCATTATGTTTGTGATACTTCAGTTGTATTAAATGATGCATTAGATGAAGGACGTAGAGTGCTTTTTGAAGGTGCTCAAGGTGTCATGTTAGATATTGACCAAGGAACGTATCCATTTGTTACTTCTTCAAACCCTGTTGCAGGGGGCGTAACGATTGGGTCTGGAGTTGGTCCAACAAAAATCAAACACGTAGTCGGTGTTTCTAAGGCTTATACAACCCGTGTTGGTGACGGTCCTTTCCCAACGGAGTTAAATAATGAAATTGGGAACCAAATTCGTGAGGTTGGTAGAGAATATGGTACAACAACAGGAAGACCTCGCCGTGTAGGTTGGTTTGATAGTGTGGTTGTCCGTCATGCTCGTCGAGTTAGCGGTATTACAGACTTATCTTTAAATTCAATTGACGTATTAACAGGGATTGAAACATTAAAGATTTGTGTAGCCTACCGTTACCAAGGTGAAATCATTGAAGAAATCCCAGCAAACTTAAAGGTTCTAGCTCAATGTGAACCAGTTTACGAAGAATTCCCTGGTTGGACTGAAGATATAACTGGTTGTAAGTCATTAGATGAATTACCAGCAAATGCTCGCCATTATTTGGAGAGAATTAGTCAATTAACAGGAATACCGTTATCTATTTTCTCAGTAGGACCTGATCGACTACAAACAAATGTGGTAAGAAGTCCTTGGAGACAAAGTTAAATAAGGGATTGGTCATTAGGAAGTTGAGCCTGCTCAACTTCCTTTTGTGCTCTCTTGAGAATCCATGAAGCCCTACAAGAGCAAGAGAGAGTAAAAAGGTTTTTATTAAAGTCTATAATTCTCTTTGAAATCTTTAAATAGAATAATTAGTTTTTACAGTAGGATAAAGGGTAAATCATATAAATTATTGAATGAATTCATTTTATAGATTTTTTAGAGGTAAAATTTTTTCGAAAAAACATTGCTATTTATGATTCTATTATGCTATTATAAAAAGCGTCGTCATTAGAAGATATTAATATGAGCCATTAGCTCAGTCACGAGCGTTGCAGCAATGAATAAACTTCGAGTTGTACACGCCGATCCTCAACTTGGATTACTATCTGAGGCGGGGACAGGTAGATTCTTGAAACGTGTATTGAATCTATTACAGTATTTTACTTTAATACGAGCCATTAGCTCAGTCGGTAGAGCATCTGACTTTTAATCAGAGGGTCGAAGGTTCGAGTCCTTCATGGCTCACTTTTAAATGAATATGGCCCATTGGTCAAGCGGTTAAGACACCGCCCTTTCACGGCGGTAACACGGGTTCGAATCCCGTATGGGTCATTGGCAATTGGTGGTCGGCAAATAACTGGCAAGGACGGTTTCCTTGCTGACTACCGATACTACATAATTTACTAAATAGTACTGGTCCCGTGGTGTAGCGGTTAACATGCCTGCCTGTCACGCAGGAGATCGCGGGTTCGATTCCCGTCGGGACCGCCATTTTTATCCCAGTAGGTCACCTACTGTTGATCTATATTATTGTGTGGCTCAGTAGCTCAGTCTGTAGATCA
>DASQIV010000534.1:0-2549 GCA_035631415.1 Pseudoneobacillus sp.
GACCGCGGGCGCGTTAATGCATTGAAGCTAACCTAATCTCTCTCGATAGGTTAAGCTGCTGCTTGCTTTAGACTTACTTTGTTCCAGTCTTTTTTATAGAATCTTACAAGGAGCGTCAATCCGAAAATGGCAAGATAGGTATATAGGGCAAGCCATGCTCCGTAACTCGAAAGGTCGAGGATGAAAACCATGACGTAAGTAAGTGGGATAAAGAACCCCCATGCTAACAATAGAGAAGTACGCAGCAGGAAGGTTGTGTCGCCAATCCCTCGCAGACCGCCTCCATAAAAATTAAAGAATCCATCAAAAATCTGTAGGAATGCAGAAATCATAATGAGTTTCGCCGTTAGTTCAAAAACCAATGGATCATCCGTATAGATTTTGGCAATAGATTCAGCAAAAAAGAATTCTACTGTACCTAACATCAACAGAAAAATACTACCCATAATGGCTGTTTCAGTCCCCATTTTTCTTGCCTGTAAGGGTTTCTTTTTGCCGATTTCTTGACCGACAAGGATGGTAGCGGTTGAACCAAATGCTCCAGCCGGCATAAATCCAAAGCTCATAATACTAAGTGCAATTTCATTCGCAGCAAGAGCGTGTGTACCAAGACGAGTGACAAATGCGGTAAAAACGAACATCGCCATACTTTTAGAAAATTCCTGTGTCCCAAGCTTCATACTATCGACTAATATCAACTTGGATTCCATCATATTAATGACTGGTTTTGCGATAATACCAAATTGGCCTTTCAAGGTCTTAATAAATGCAACAGTACTAATTAAAAACACCACCGCTTCACCTATAAACAGTGCCCAACCTGCACCTACAAGTCCTAAATCAGGAAAGCCAAGATTGCCGTAAGTAAGTGAGTAAGTAAAGAAAATCATAAATGCATTTCCTATAAGGGAGGTCATCATAGGTGTCTTAGTATTACCAATACCACGGAAAAATCCATGCAGGGCAAAGGTTAATATCGAAAAAACCATCGCAAAAAAACGTATTTCCAAGTAGTTTTTCCCTTCCCTGACCATATCAGATGAGCTACCTAATATTTGCAAAATCCCTTCAGAACCAAATAGACCAGTGATAAGAATGGCTACTCCAGCTAATAGGCTTAGAAGCAAGGCAATAGTAGTCCGCTCAATTCCTTGCTTCATATTGTTAGATCCGTAGTTTTGAGCCACAAGATAATTAACCGTGTTACCTATTCCAGAAAAGATAGCCCAAGCGTTATACATAATAATGTTCGAAACCCCAACAATGGCAATCGCCGTAGCCCCTAAATTTCCAACCATAATCAGATTAATCATCCCTGTTACGGTCATGGAAGCAAACGAAGCAATAGAGGGTATAGCAAGTAGTAAAATAGCTTTCCAGTTTTTTAGCATGAACTATCTCCTTAATCTTCTTCTCAAGTTGAGTTAAGAATGAAAAATGTCATTTTATCATACAACAATAATAAAAATCAGGCACTACTTTCTTTGTGGGAAAATGTAAGGTGCCTAATTTCATCCGGAAAGCTGGAGAAATTAGGCACCTCACTTGTTACAATTATATAAAACTTACTATGTTTTCGATTGGTAGACGAGTGGTCTCGCGCCCTGGGGCAGCAGCTTTTCCAAGAGCGATTAATACTGCTGGGAAGTAGCGGTCTGAAACCTCGAAGCGCTCGATAAACTTTTGTTTGTTAAAACCGCCCATTGGTACGGTATCATAGCCTCTTGCTTTGGCAATGAGCATCAGTTGCATGGAAACGAGGCCAGTATCAAAATTAGCAATATTTACTCTTCCTTCCACAGAAGCAGAAGAGTAAAGCTTCGTCGTGTTTTGAACGATTAGGCCAAATCTTTCCTCATCGATCAACCCAGCTTCTAAACCAGGACGATACACGTCTTCTACATTTTTGTACATTTCTTTATCACCAAGAACCGCAATAACCGCAGAGGAGGTTTCTACTTGTTCCTGATTATTAGCGATGGCGCGAAGTTCTTTTTTTGTTTCTTCGTCCTGGATAACGATAAACTTCCAAGGCTGCAAGTTGCTTGAGGAAGGGGCTAAAGTAGCTTCTTTTAATATATCTAAAATTTCATCTTGTGAAATTTTTACAGTAGGATCGTATTTTCTAACCGAATGGCGTTCACGGATAACGGTTGAGAAGTTTTGTTCTAATGTTGACATTCTATTTCCTCCTATATACTAATACTTACTATTCGTAAGCTCTATCGTAAAAGGTTACTATGAGTAAATATTAAAGTCAAACAATTTATCTCGAAATAAAAATATTAAAAAATGGAAATAATTCAAAAAAAAAGGTTGAGATCAATGTCATCTCAGCCCTTTATATATTATGAAATTTTCTTTACCGTTACTCTATTTCTTCCTTGCTCCTTGGATTGAAGAAGCAAATGATCAGCATAAATATATCCTTTTTCAATAGTTATTGGCTCATTAATTTTGAAGTAATAAAGTCCGAACGAAGCCGTATAGGAAACTGAAATTTCATTCGAGTTGAACTCTACTTTGACCGAACTATTTTCCACTTCAGT
>DASQIV010000535.1:0-3199 GCA_035631415.1 Pseudoneobacillus sp.
AATTCTTTGAAGAACTTTTAGATACTGATAAAATAGATAAAATATCCAGCATGTCTAAAGGGGATAGTTGCTGCGAATATGTGATTGTAAGAAATAAACAAAGTTTTTAGGAGTGTGTCATTTGAAAAATTATGGTGGATATTTGATAGATCTAGATGGAACTATGTACAGAGGAACAGAAAAAATCGCAGAAGCAGTTGATTTTGTAAAAAAATTAAATAAAAAAGGCATTCCTTACTTATTTGTAACGAATAACTCATCAAGAACACCGGAGCAAGTGGCTGTAAAACTTCAGGAGTTTGATATTCCAGCTACTGAGAAACTCGTTTTTACAACTAGCCAAGCAACAGCTAATTATATTTATTTGCAGAAAAAAGATGCAAGTGTCTATGTGATTGGGGAGGAAGGAATCCGAACAGCTTTAGAAGAGAAAGGCTTTCGTTTTGCAGAAGAGGATGCTGATTATGTAGTAACGGGGATCGATAGAGGTATTACTTATGAGAAGTTAGCAATTGCCTGTTTAGCCGTAAGAAAGGGAGCTACTTTTATTTCGACAAACGCAGATATCGCCATCCCGACTGAAAGAGGGTTATTACCCGGTAATGGTTCCTTAACATCTGTTATTTCAGTTTCTACTCAAGTGAAGCCTATATTTATTGGAAAACCAGAATCCATAATAATGGAGCAAGCCTTAAAGGTTTTGGGAACGAACAAGGAAGAAACAATAATGGTTGGCGATTATTATGATACTGATATTATGGCAGGCATGAATGCGGGTATTGACACACTTCTTGTTCATACAGGGGTTACAACAAAAGAATTATTAACAGGATATAAAGAAATGCCGACATATGTAGTGGATTCATTAAGTGAATGGAAACTATAAAATTGTAGCCAGACAATCTCAATATGAGAGTGCCTGGCTTTTTTATTTGCTTATATGGTTGTGAATTGGGGCCTTATTAAGGACATAACATATTGCAGTTATTCCTTGGCTCTTTCGCTTTATGGTTCACTCGGCATTAGCAGCGCGGTGAGCAAGACGACTAGAAGCAGCTGCTGCTATTGCTCCAACAATATCATCTAAAAATGTATGACATTCTCCAGTGGATTTATCATTTAATTTTTGAAGAATTCCTGGTTTTTGTTTATCGATATATCCATAATTTGTAAATCCTATGGAACCGTACACATTTACGATCGAAAACGCTAAAATTTCGTCTACTCCATATAGACCTTCATCAATACCGATAATGGTTTGTAGAGGTTCTTCAAGTAACCCTTTTTCAGCGAGGATATCTAATTGGATTCCTGTTAAAATCGCATTTTGAACTTCGCGCTTTGTAAGAACACGCTCCACATTGTGAATACAATCATCCATAGACAAGTTAGGATGATATTTTTCCTGTAGGTAATAAACCAAATCAGCAATATCTTGAATCGTAACACCTCTATCAAGAATCCATTGACGTGCGGTATTTTCTGGACTATTTAATTTATCGGAATCGCTCATTTTGCTCACCTTTTCTTTTAATATTCATTATATATATATTGCTTTTTCTTAAAATATGCCTTCAACGAGAAAATGGGAATCGAAGTACCTTATCATCATTTCCAGCGTTCCTATACTTATACCATATTATGTTTTAGAACTTAAAAGAAAACATTAAATTTAATTCTAGTTACATATATATGTATATGAGGGAAAGGGGTGTTTAGATGGATTCAAAGTGGATAGAAGAACTTTATGGTATTCAATCGGAAAGGCAATTTCAATTGGGTGGCTATAATGGATTAATTAATAAAGATAAATTCTATATAGTTGCTCCATTAAAAGAGAGCCAAGAGCATCTAATGGAGATTAAAGAAATTGCTAGTCACCTTGTTCAATCGGGAGATCGTCATGTATTACATCTCATTCAAACAAAGGATGGTAAATTACTAAGCGAAATAGATGGGAAATCATTTTGTCTTTTATCAGGACGGTTTAATGAAAAACAAAATAATCCAGCATTAGGGAGAAAATTAGCAAAGTTTCATTTGCGTGGGTTAACGATTCCTTTTAAAGTGGAACGTACAAGTAGAATAGGTCAATGGAAGAAATTATGGGAGAAAAGATTGGATCAAATGGAGTCAGTTTGGCAAGGGAAAGTGCAACAGGTTCCAGAAAATGAATTTGAACGATTGTTCATTGAATCTTTTCCCTATTATATGGGACTAACTGAAAATGCTATACAATATTTAGTCGATACAGAAATAGATGAAACCCCTGCTCAAATGGATAATGGTACCGTCTGTCATGAGCGTTTTTCTAAAAATAGCTGGGGAAAGGATTTTGTGTTGAAAAATCCAATGGATTGGGTATTTGACCATAGAAGCCGTGATTTAGCTGAATGGACCAGGGAAGAATACTTTGAAAGTAAGCATGTCTACCATCAACAGGTAAGAAGGTTTTTTAAAGATTATCAAGCAGTATCTCCTTTATCTGCTTTTGCTTGGAGGCTCCTGTATGCGCGCCTTCTCTTTCCCCTGCATTATTTTGAATGCATCGAAGGTTACTATATTACGAACTCTGAACAAGAAAAAAAGTGGCTTGAGGAAAGACTGGCAAAACATTTACAAACTAGTAATGAATATGAAAAGTTTTTAGGTGATTTTTATCAACTTGCAGAGGTGCCGTTACGAAAATTAAAAATCCCATTATTAGAGTGGGTCACTATTTAGAAAAGCCCCCCTTCTTAAAAAATTATGATAAAATTGGAAGTAGGATACTAAAGGAAGGGGATATAGTATGAAACCTTATATATTCATAACAAGAAAGCTACCAGATGATGTGTTACAAGTCCTACAAGAGTCATATGAGGTAAGTATGTGGGATAAAGAAGACGTTCCGGTTCCTAGAGAGATTTTAATAAAGGAAGCAAGTCATGCTGATGCGCTTTTAACTATGCTCTCAGATACGATTGATACAGAAGTACTTTCAGCAGGTGAAAGGCTTAAAGTAGTCGCCAATTTAGCTGTTGGTTTTGATAATATAGATATTCAAACTGCAACTGAAAAAGGAATAGCTATTTGCAACACTCCTGATGTTTTAACAGATACTACAGCCGATTTAACTTTTTCTTTGTTGCTAGCAACTGCTAGACGTATTGTTGAAGCCGCGGAATATGTGAAAAATGATCAATGGAAAAGCTGGAGT
>DASQIV010000536.1:0-11585 GCA_035631415.1 Pseudoneobacillus sp.
AGCAGTTCATATGCCAAGGTCTGAAGAAGATTTAAACCTTGATGAGATTAAAAAGAGTGCAAATGAACATGGTATTACTCAGCCTATTTTTGTTGATAATGAGCATAAGTTAACAGAAGTATTTGAAAATCAGTACGTCCCTGCATATTATGTTTTTGATAAAGATGGTAATCTTCGTCACTTCCAAGCAGGTGGTAGTGGAATGAAAATGTTAGAAAAACGAGTGAATCGTGTGTTAGATGAACTAGAAAAGTCAGAATAAAAGTTCGGCGATCCTAAAAAAGGGATCGCCATTTTTTGTTTTTTTATAAAAATACTGATTGTTTATTTGTACTTTTAAAAAAATTCAGGCAAAAGACTGGAAAAATACTTCGAAACTCGATATATTTATAGTTGCGTTCGAATTTTAAAAATAGAAAATTTTCAAACAAGGGGAGGGTCATCATGAATACGTTTAAGAAGCTAAAGCCCTTTTATTGGCCATATGTAAAATACTTTTTTTGGTCAATTGGGTTTTTAATGTTAGTTACTGCGATTACAGTTGTTTATCCAATGATCTTACAAGTGACGATTGATGATGTAGTGTTAGGTAAAAAGTATAGTTGGGTGCCATATCTTGCTAGTGGATTTATCGTTTTAATGGCTATAAAAGGGGTGGCGACTTACATAAATCAATACTATGGAGATTTATTTGGAATTAAAACGGTATATAGACTTCGTAACTCACTTTATGAGAAGCTTCAATTTTTACCTTTTCGATATTATGATAATGCCAAAACTGGCGACCTTATGTCGCGATTAACAGCAGATGTTGAAGGGTTTAGATTTTTTCTTTCCTTTGGTATCGCAGAATTAATCAGGTTGGTTGTTTTAATTGGAATAAGTTTTGCAGTTATGTTCTACTATTCCATCTCGTTAACGCTAGTCACACTTGCAACACTACCGTTTTTGGCCATTGTCGTTTATAAATTTGAAAAAGCCGTTCACCCTGCCTTTAGGGGGATAAGAAAGTCATTTGGAAAATTAAATACGAAGGTTCAAGAAAATATTAGTGGGATTAATACGGTAAAATCATTGTCACGTGAGGAATTTGAAATTGGCAAATTCAATGATTCAAACGGTGATTACAAGGATAAGTATCTATCAACTTCTAGTATTTGGGCAAAATTCTTTCCGTTAATGGAGTTCATTGGAAACTTGAGCGTTGTCTCTTTGTTGTCTTATGGGGGATATTTAGTCATCCATGGCCAATTACAACCAGGGGAACTAGTTGCTTTTTATAGTCTCGTTTGGTATATCATTTGGCCAATTGTGAACCTAGGGTTCGTAATAAATATGTTCTCACAGGCAAAAGCATCTGGCGAAAGATTATTAGAAGTATTAGAGGAAGAAAAGGAAATATCAGATGGTGAATATTCACTTCAATCCGAAAAACTACGAGGAGAAGTAGAATTTAATAATGTTACCTTACGATATGATGAAGATTCAAAAGATGCATTATATAATATTTCCTTCAAAGCACATCAAGGAAAAGTAATTGGTTTGATTGGTTCAACTGGATCTGGAAAAACAAGCTTAACCCAATTGTTAACTCGATTTTATGAGCCGGTTAATGGAGAAGTCTTTATCGATGGTCGCAATGTAGATGAATACTCATTACATTCATTGAGAAGCAATATTGGTTTTGTTCTACAAGAGTCATTCTTATTTTCTTCAACAATTAAAGCGAATATTTCATATGGAAAACCAGATGCTTCTATGGAAGAGATCATTGATGCAGCGAAAAGAGCGCAAGCACATGACTTTATTATGGAGTTGCCTGAGGGATATGAAACCATATTAGGAGAAAGAGGAATGGGACTTTCCGGAGGGCAGAAACAGCGTATTGCTATTGCACGTGCAATTTGTGTGGACCCAAGTATATTGATTCTGGATGATGCTACAAGTGCGGTTGATATGGAAACAGAATTTAAAATCCAAAAAGCATTAATTGAAGTGATGAAAGGAAGAACTACGTTTATTATCGCCCATCGTATATCTTCACTTAAGCATGCTGATGAAATATTAGTATTAGAAAATGGTCGAATAGTCGAACGTGGAGTTCATGCTCAACTAGTGAAAAACCAAGGTTTATATCAAAGAATATTTGAAATTCAATATAAAGACCAGTCGGTTATCGTACCGACTCAAACCGGATGAATAGGGGGGTGTAACAATGAAAAGAAAAAAAGTAAATGAAAATGTGCTGAAGCGTTTTCATTATTCAACAGATCAGGTAATAGACAAACCGTTTAACTGGCATCAAATGCTTCGGTTATTCGGTTATATGAAGCCTTATAGAAAAAATTTACTTCCGCTGTCGATTGCAATGGTAATCATTACAACTCTAGTACGGTTGGCCATCCCTATTTTAATAGGTGTTTACACACTCGATAAAGCCATTAAACAAAAAGATATGGGATTATTAACAATCTTAGTTATTTCAATAGGGCTGCTTTATACCGCATCTTATATTGCAAATATTTTTCGAATTAAATGGATGAATGAACTTGGCCAAAGTGTAATCTATGATTTAAGGAAACATCTATTCACTCATGTACAGAACCTTTCTCATCGCTTTTTCGATCAACGATCAGCAGGTTCAATTCTCGTACGTATTATGAATGATATTAATTCTTTACAGGAATTATTTACAAATGGTGCAATTAATCTATTAATGGATCTCGTATTGCTAGTAGGTATCATTATTATCTTATTTACTCTTAGTCCGTCCTTAACGTTAGCGGTACTTGTTATTTTGCCAATTATGTTTTTCATTTCTACTAGCTTACGAAAAAATATTCGACGTGCATGGCAGCTGGTAAGGTTAAAACAAGCAAAATTAAATTCTCATTTAAATGAAAGTATTCAAGGGATTCGAGTGACACAATCATTTACACAAGAAAAAGAAAACATGGCCTTTTTCGATGGTGTTAACTGGGAGACGTATGAAAGCTGGAGAATTGCCTCACAGAAAAATGCGATGTTTAGACCACTTGTCGAACTAACAAACGCGTTAGGTACTGCAGTTTTAATCTGGTTTGGGGCAAGTTTAATACAAGATGGAACGCTTACAATAGGAATTTTTGTTTCATTTGCCTTTTATCTAGGTATGTTTTGGGAACCTATATCACGATTAGGGCAGGTATATAATCAGTTATTGATGGGAATGGCTTCCTCCGAGAGGATTTTTGAGTTTCTAGATGAAAAGCCATTAGTTGCAGAAAAAGATGATGCGATACACTTAAACGAATTAACAGGACATATTCAATTTGAAGAAGTTGTATTTTCATATGATGATAAACGAACTGCGTTAAAAGGGATAAATCTTGAAATGAAATCTGGTGAAACCGTTGCATTAGTTGGACATACGGGGTCAGGCAAAACAACTATTGCAAATTTAGTTAGTCGATTTTATGATGCAACAAGTGGCACTGTAAAAATTGATGGAATAGATATTAAAGATATTTCTTTAACAAGTTTACGTAACCAGATTAGTGTGGTCCTGCAGGATACATTTATTTTTTCAGGTACCATTATGGAAAATATACGTTTTGGAAGACCAGATGCTACTGATGAAGAAGTGATGAGTGCAGCTGAAGCAGTAGGGGCTCATTCATTTATTGAAAACCTACCAAATGGCTATTTAACAGAAGTTGAAGAAAGAGGTAACATCCTATCCGTCGGAGAAAGACAGTTATTATCTTTTGCTAGGTCTTTATTAGCTGACCCAAGAATACTTATTCTAGATGAGGCAACGGCAAGTATTGACACTGAAACCGAATTAAAAATCCAACAAGCTTTAAAAACACTATTAAAAGGGCGTACATCTATTATTATCGCTCACAGACTCTCAACCATTCGAGATTCAGATAAGATTTTTGTCCTTGACCATGGCCAAATAATTGAAAAAGGAAATCACCACGAGTTAATGGAACTTCAGGGAGAATATTACCATCTTGTAAAAGCTCAATACCAAGTTTTTAGTGCAAGTTAAGAAAAAGGAAAAGCTATTGTAATGAAAAGGCGTATGAAACTAAAATTTCATACGCCTTTCTGTTGCATATTTTAAGAAAGTTGAAACCTTCAGAAATTAAAAACGTCAATATTTAAAAGCGTTAAAGAGAGGTGGATTTGATGCGGAATTTGTGGAGATCATGTTTAGTTGTCATAGTCTTTTTTCTATTAGCGGCATGTAGCGGGCAAAGTGAAAACGCAAAAATGAGTATGGATAGTGCAAAAAGTGAAGCGGGAGAATCGGTTTCAATGACCGATAATTCTGCTGGTAGTTCTCCAGTAGTAAAAGAGAAATCAAATCTTTCTGTAGAAAGAATGGTCATTTATCAAGCCGAAATTCGACTTAAAGTTAAAAAGTATGAAAAAGCACAAAATAATTTAGAAGCAAAGGCTAAAAGTTACGGTGGATATATAGTCCAATCTAATGTATATCGTAATGATAACGAGCAAATGAGTGGTACGATTACAATACGAATCCCACAGGATCACTTTCAACAATTTCTGCTTGATGCTGAAGGTTCTGCAGAAGAAGTGTTAGAACGTAATGTAAACGGTCAAGACGTGACAGAAGAATATGTAGATTTAGAATCCCGTCTTCGTTCGAAACGAGTAGTAGAAGAGCGTTTATTAGAGTTTATGAAGAAGGCGAATAAAACCGAAGATTTATTAAAGATTTCAAGCGATCTTGGAAAGGTTCAAGAAGAAATTGAACAAGTGTTAGGGAGAATGAAATATCTTGAGAATCAAACTTCATTTTCTACCATTACCATAAATTTATTTGAGGAAAATATTATTGTACCCGATTTAGATAAAGATAAATTGAACACATGGGAAAAAACAAAGAAACAATTTGTTACGAGCACGAATTTCATATTAAGTGCGTTTTCTGGATTATTTGTCCTCTTGATTGGAAACCTACCTATATTACTTTTATTATCATCTATTCTATTTATATTTTATTTTGGGGTTAGGAGATTCAAAAAAAATGATAGTTCCAAACAAAGTAATAACGACCCTAAAGTTTAAATTAGGATAAACTATCTAATCGTTTAGGAATTATGCTAAAATATAGTCATGTTTTTTTGATTTCAACCGTTGGAGGTATTACTAGTGAGAAAAGAATTTGCCGTTATAGGGTTGGGGCGATTTGGCGGAAGTATTTGCAGGGAGCTCGCTGACCAAGGTATGGAAGTCATGGCTATAGATAATAACGAAGAGCGTGTAAATCAATTTGCGATGATTGCCTCTCACGCTGTGGTAGGGGATACAACTGATGAAGCAGTATTAAAAAGCCTTGGGATTCGGAACTTTGATCACGTCATTGTGGCGATAGGAGACGATATTCAATCCAGTATTCTAACTACTCTTATCTTAAAGGAATTAGGAGTCAAGAATATAACGGTTAAGGCTCAAAATGATTACCATGAAAAAGTCCTACGTAAAATCGGTGCTGATCATGTAGTTCACCCAGAAAGGGATATGGGAAAAAGAATTGCCCACAATATTGTTTCAAACAATGTTCTAGATTACTTAGAGCTATCAGACCAACATAGTATTGTAGAAATAGTGGCTAGCAGTAAATTAGATGGACATTCCCTAATAGATTTAGACATTCGTGCAAAGTATGGTATAAATATAGTCGCTATTAAAAGGGAAAGCGAGATCTTAGTATCACCTCAAGCTAGTGAAGTCATTCTCAAAGGAGATATACTTATTGTTATAGGTGCCGATGCTGATATAAATCGCTTTGAAAAGAAAGTCATTCAGTAAACAATAAAATGACACAAAAAAGGATACATGCTTATCGCTAAGCGTGTATCTTTTTTTTATGATAAGAAGACTTAAAACGTATTATAGACATTCGAGCATTCTTTGCCAGTTGGTTCATAAAAACAGTGAAGCTTAAATCGTCCAACATGGGGTTGATTATACCATGTAGGAGGGCAATCGCCCGATGGCCTAAAGTACCAAAGGCTAAATTTGGACGGCCAGAGTCTTGCTCCATTTATCACTCTACGTGCCAATGTTTTTTCATTTTCTCTTGCTCGTTGAAAAAAGTACCCTTTTGTTGTAGCTTCAAATGCATGAGGCTGATAAACCATTTGAGGAATGGTTCTAAGCCCTTTAAAATCGGAACAATTGGCTCTGATTCGATTAATTCCTACATTCCCTATCATTAGCATTCCTTGGTTTCCTTCACTTTCACCTTCAGCTCTAAGTAATCTTGCTAATAAAGCAATATCAGATTGACGTGCTCTTACAACGGCCATGGCATCACCCTCAGTTATATTTATTTTATATATTATTTCTTTAGATAACGAATGTTGACAATTAGTTTGGTGAACAAAGAAACAGCCCGGATAGAGTATCCGGGCTGTTTGCTAATAATGTGCCTTATACTTCCATGATAATCGGAAGGATCATAGGACGACGTTTTGTTTTTTCATAAAGGAAAGGTGCTAATGAGTCAGTAATCTCATTTTTTATTTCAGACCATTGAGTAGTTTTTCGATCTGCGATTACTTTGTTTAAGTGTTTTGCTAATAAATTTTGTGCTTCGTTGATGAGGTCTCCTGATTCTCTCATATACACAAAGCCGCGTGAGATAATATCAGGTCCTGAAGCAATTTTTGATTCCTTCATATTGATGCTAACGACTACAACAACTAAGCCTTCTTCGGAAAGAATTCTTCGGTCACGTAAAACGATATTACCTATATCCCCAATTCCACTACCATCAATATAAACATTTCCTGAAGGTATTTTTCCAGCAATTTGAGCTGTATCTTCAGAAAGTGCTAACACATCACCATTATCCATTATGAAGCAATTTTCTTCAGGTACTCCACAATCTACTGCTAATTTAGAATGCATTTTTTGCATACGGTATTCACCGTGTATAGGCATAAAGAATTTTGGCTTTATAAGTCTAAGCATAAGCTTCTGCTCCTCTTGACCTCCATGCCCAGAAGTATGGATGTCACTGAGTGGCCCGTGAATGACTTCAGCGCCTGCTTTAAATAATGCATTTATAGTACGGCTTACACTTATTGTATTTCCAGGAATAGGTGATGATGAGAATACAACTGTATCACCAGGTATTATTTGAATTTGTCGATGTGTACCATTGGCAATTCGTGAAAGAGCTGCCATTGGCTCCCCTTGGCTTCCTGTACATAGGATGGTTACCTTATTAGCTGGAAGTCTATTGATTTGACTAGCTTCGATAAATGTATCCTTTGGTGCTACGATATAGCCAAGGTCTTGTCCAATTGTTATTGCTGCTTCCATACTTCTACCGAAAACAGCTATTTTTCTTCCGTTTTGAACTGCAGATTCGGTTACTTGCTGTAAACGATGTATATTGGATGCAAAAGTAGCAAAGATGATTCGCCCATCAACCTTGCGGAAAATATCATTAATACTTTCTCCGACACGGCGTTCAGACATCGTAAAATTCGGTATTTCACTATTTGTGCTGTCTGATAAAAGACAAAGCACACCATCTTTACCGATTTCAGCCATTTTTGTTAAATTTGCAGGTTCTCCCACAGGAGTAAAGTCAAATTTGAAATCTCCTGTATGTACAATTTGACCATTAGGAGTTCTTACAACAATACCATATGAGTCAGGAATACTGTGGGTTGTTCTAAAAAATGAGACAGATGTCTTTCTGAATTTAATAACATCTTCCTCTTTGATTTCAATTAATTTTGCATTTCTTAATAAACCGTGTTCTTCCAATTTATTTTTGATAAAACCTAAGGCTAACTTTCCGCCATAAATCGGAATATTAACTTCTCTAAGTAAATAAGGGATCCCACCGATATGATCTTCATGTCCATGGGTAACAAATAAACCTTTAATTTTTTCTTCATTTTTTACTAAATACGTATAGTCTGGAATAACGTAATCAATTCCTAAAAGCTCATCTTCAGGAAATTTAATTCCAGCGTCAATTAGAATGATTTCATCTTGAAATTGTACTGCATAGGTATTTTTACCAATTTCACCAAGACCACCTAAAGCAAAAACAGCTGTTTGGTCATTTTTAACAAATTTCATAAATTATTCTATCTCCAATACTTTAAAATCTTCATTTTCTTTTTCGTAATCTAAGTAAGCATCTTTAACAGCTTCAACATATTCAATGTTATAGCCACGATTAGCTAATTTAGTTCGTACTTCTCTTTCGTAATTTGCTTCAACATAAATCGTTTGTGTCTTTTCTCTAACTGGTACTTCGGTAATTGATTCTTGATAATATACTTTAAAAATCATTTTTCTCGGCTCCTAACTCCAATTAACTTTTTCTATTATATAAAAAATTAGCATTTATTTCATGTATTTTCTTTTTTCAGTGCATTTTCCTTTATTTGGATATTTAGGTATAAAAAAGTAGCACTGATTAAATTTACAATAAGGAAGGAGCCCTTCGCAAGTCTGAAGGGCTCAAATTCAGGCAATTGTTTTTTTTCGTAGTAAATCTTTCCACTGTTTCAAAAGCTTTTCTCTGAGCTTTTTTAACATGGTGGATCATCTCCTTACTTCCTATTTTAAACAATCCTTGTCCAATGTAAAGAAGGGGAGGCTAATTAATTTGAAAAAGATACGATTCAACCTTCTCTCTTTACTTTTATTATATGATAAACTGCCATATTTTTTCATAAAGAAACGGGGAATTATTTGGAATGTAAACAATTTGACAAAATTTAAGAAATAGAATTAGTATTTAACACTGTTGTTTGGTAAAGTAAAAAAGTAGAACAATGGGGTAGGGGGATAAATTTGTCCAAACTTTATGGCATATTAATTACATTAAGTCTGATTTGGGGCACATCATTTCTATTTATCAAGTTATTATTAGAGGATTTACCGCCTGCTGCTGTAGTATTCGGGCGTTGTTTTTTTGGTGTGATCCTTCTTTTTGGTATTGTACTTGTAAAAAAAGATAAGGTATGGAGAAAAGATCTCCCTTGGGGATATATTATTTTAGTTGCGTTAACGAATAATGTATTGCCGTGGTTTTTTATTTCTTCTAGTGAAACAAGTATATCGTCTAGTTTAGCATCTATTTTAAATGCTACTACACCGGTATGGACATTAGTTATTGGTTCTATTTTTTTTAAGTCTGTTCTAAATAAATTCCAATGGTCTGGTATTTTTATTGGTTTTTTAGGAATATTCCTTTTGTCAGAATTCAAAATAGCTGATTTGCAAGATGGGAATATGATAGGAATTATGCTTATGTCACTAGCTGCTATTTGTTATGGAATCGGATCTCAGCTTACCAAAAAACACCTAAATGATTTGACCATTATGCAAATTTCCTTTTTTACTCTTTTATTTTCATCGATTATTAGCTTTATCTTTGTGATGATTACATCCGCTGAGGCTGTTTCTAGTTTATTTCATTATGAAAGCTTGTTACCTTTATTAGGATTAGGTTCTCTTGGCTCAGGAGTTGCTTATCTCTTGTATTATTATTTAGTTACGAAAGGGAGCCCTGAATTCGCTTCTTTTGTTACGTATTTAGCTCCTATTTCTGCAATAATATGGGGAGCACTTTTACTAAAAGAGCAAATTCACACTTCAATGCTAATGGGTCTTATCATTATTTTTATTGGTGTTTATATTTCCTCTATAAAAGTAAAAGGTAAGAAAAAGCAGATTGCAGCTGATTAACAACATAGAAAAAGGAGAAATCTAATGAAAAAGATCGTATTTTTTGATATAGATGGAACTTTACTTGACCATGATAAAAACCTTCCGCAAAGTACAAAAAAAGCATTAACACTATTAAAAGAAAATGGAGTGTTTGTTGCCATAGCTACAGGTAGGGCTCCTTTTATGTTTGAGAATTTGAGAAAAGAATTAGACATTGACTCTTTTGTTAGTTTTAATGGTCAATACGTTGTATTTGAAAATAAGGTAATTTACGAAAATCCATTAGATAAAGATGAAATTCATAGAATATACCTTAATAGTAAACAAAATGGTCATCCACTTGTATTTATGAACGAACATACAATGAAATCCAGTGTTGAACATCACAAATTTATTGAAGAAAGTATGGGGAGTTTGAAATTTACCCATCCAGAAAGAAATGAAGAATTCTACCATACAACACCCATTTATCAATCTCTTTTATTTTGTGAAGAAAGAGAAGAGCATTTATACACATCAGACTATTCAAAATTTCATTTTATTCGTTGGCACCCATATTCAGTAGATGTACTTCCAGCAGGAGGTTCAAAAGCTGAAGGGATTAAACGAATGATTGATAATCTTGGATTTAACATCGAGGACGTATATGCGTTTGGCGATGGGTTAAATGATATTGAAATGCTTAGAGCAGTCGGAACAGGTGTTGCAATGGGAAATGCTGTAGAAGAGGCAAAATCACAAGCAAATTTAGTAACTAGAGATGTTTCAGAAGAAGGAATTTGGTATGGTTTGAAGGAATTACAACTGATTTAACGTAAAAAGGTTGATCCGTATTGGATCAACCTTTTTATCTTTCGATAGCTACAGCGTTGTCAAGCGTCTTATATGGATTGGATGAGTCAATGTAATCATAAAACATAATTCCATTTAGATGGTCAATTTCGTGCTGAAATACAATTGCAGGAAGTCCTTTTAAACGCAATTTAATTTCATTTCCCTCTATATCATATCCTTTTACAGTTACTCTAGCATATCGGGGTACGTAACCAGGAATATTTTCATCTACTGATAAACAACCTTCTCCACTCGTTAAATAGGCTTTTTCGACTGAATGACTTATTATTTTAGGATTAAATAAAGCGTAACTATATAATTGACCTCTTTCATCCTTTACGTGAACAGCAATCATTCTCTTTAATATGTTTATTTGTGGTGCAGCCAAGCCAATGCCAGGTCTCAATCCGTATTGACTAGACACTTCTGGATTTTGACTATTGATGACGTATTCTAAAAGGCTATTTAATATTAATTTATCTTCATCCGACGCAGGTAAAGCTACTTCGCTTGCTACTTTTCGCAAAGATGGATGTCCATCACGAATAATATCTTTCATTGTTATCATTAAGTACCATCACTCCTGAAAAAACAATCTACTTTTAAAATGTATGTAAATAGTCTATCAAACAATACATAAAATGTTAACAACTACAATCTGTTCTTAAAAACAAACAAGAAGAGGTTTCCCTCTTCCTGTAGTGAATTAACATTTCCAATAGGAACAACCCACAATAATTAAAAGAATGAAAAGGACCACTATTAAAGCAAAACCCCTACCGAATCCGTATACAGGATAACCACATCCATAACCATAACCATAACCGTACATATACTCATCTCCTTTTAAAAAATTCATCTGTTCATTTATCAGATGGTTATATAGCCTATGTTAAAAGCCTATTTATTGTTTGGGCGTATACCTAGTCATATAAAATGATAACGAGAATATATTTTTATGGTAGGACAAGCTTTACATAACCGTTTAAAACTTCCAATTTTTGTGCCAATATTGTCAAAAACATTAT
>DASQIV010000537.1:0-3644 GCA_035631415.1 Pseudoneobacillus sp.
TTTTCTATTGGCATTAAGAGGAGAAGGTGACAAAAGGCCTTTAACTGTGATACAGAATGCCTGGGAAACCGCTTATCCAGATGAGGTAGATAAACGGTCTTTTCTTTCTTTCATCCAAAAAGAAATGCCGCCTATTTTTGAAAAGATTATCAAAATTGACGGACGTCGAGACATAGGATTCTCTATTAACGAAATTGTTTCCTTAGGGAATCAGATTGAGTTTACAAATCTATCTTCAACCACTCTCCAAAATTGGGTGAAAAGAGATGTAAAAGGGTTTATAGGATCACCAAGATTTGGAAAAAAATACACAGTTGAACAAGCAGCCACCCTATTTATTGTTGAAGATTTAAAGGCATCCCTTGATTTTGTCTCCATTCGAAACGTATTGGAACTTATTTTTAATAATCCAGATGATCAATCAGATGACATTGTAAACCCTATTCATTTTTATGATGCCTATGCATCCATATTTGGAAAAATACACCATCAAACAGCTTCTCCACAAAATGTGGAGGTACCGTTAAATATGCAAGTAGAACAACAAATCCACAAAGAAGCATTGGCTCAACTAGAGACTTTTACTGATTTAAATGACCAACAAAAGAATATGGTTTTAAATGTGTTAGTCATGGCTTCCCTAACTGTTCTATCTGCCTACTATCAAACAGTAACGAAAAAAATATACTTCGGTTTTAAGTCAAATTAAATAGGGGAATCTATTAATCAAACGTTTGATTGAATCACTTTGAAGTCTTGATATAAAAGGATTTGAGTGTATCTGATGAGATATGGTCTAAATAAGGAATAAGTGGATAAACTTAATAATATGTTTTAAAAGGTCGGATGAAATTAGCATCTGGCCTTTTATTTTGCATCTTACATTTTCCAAAAATACGTCTCAAGACCTAGAACTTTTTACAGTCTGAGTCTAATAGCTTGCAGGAGAATTTTTGTGTATTCTTGAAATAAGAGGGAGTTTCGATTTAAATAAAAAAAATTCTTTATCTTACGAAACATTAGTTCCATATCAATCGTATTATAGAGGTGACAGGCACCACTCGAAATTACTCGAAATTTGTCGAATGAAGTCAGGAGTCGATGTAAGATGAATTCGTTTCTATCATTTATTGTTCGAACGTCTATTGCAATACCTACAGCAGTGGTTGTTTGGCCAGTAAGTTTTTTTGGTTTCGGTCAGACGTTTTTACTCTCATCCGCAATTTCTATAGGGGGCGGTGTATTGGCGTATTGGACTACTTCCGTCTATATGAAGTCACGTTTTTTAAAGAAACATCAGCTAACTAGAAAAGAATATCTATATATAAAGAAGAATTTAGAAGAAGCAAAGCCTAAAATTAATCGTCTAAACAAAGCGCTTTTTAAAATCCGTCATATTCCTTCCTTAAAGGAAAGG
This sequence comes from Pseudoneobacillus sp., assembly GCA_035631415.1. Classification (GTDB taxonomy): domain Bacteria; phylum Bacillota; class Bacilli; order Bacillales; family Cytobacillaceae; genus Pseudoneobacillus. The sequence goes on from DASQIV010000537.1 coordinate 1,418, forward strand.
GTAGATGTACTTCGTATTACCAGAAAAATATACCGATTGACGAAACTTGAGCCAAAGCGTTTTTACAAAGCTGAACCATTTTATTTTTCACATTTAGATTCTCTTGTGGAGTTAACAGAGAAATATGCATTTTTATCATCTCAGCCTAAAAAGAATCATGAGATTGATCGATCTTTATATGAAACGCGTCAAACCTTAACAGAACTTGCTCAACTTTTAGAAGAAGACTTATTTAATGTCATTTCCGATGATATTGACCATTTAAATTTTGAAATTGACGTGGCGAAAAAATCGATAAAAAAGTAACGTGTCGGGTATTGAGGAATTTCGATAATCTGAAAATCCCAACCAGAACATTTCTAGGAGGCTTATATAATGAGTGAAAACCATGCAGCTAATTCAGGCAATATATTAGATGACATTTTGGCAAACCCGTTTGGTGACCATAATGAATTAACCGTTCCTCAGTCAGTGGAGGAGAAACCAGTAAAATTAATAGATGTGATCCCAGAGGAAAATCGTCAAAAGGCTTATCAGATTGCACAACAGATTGATCCGAAAAATCATCAATCAATGATTTTATATGGGACACAAGCTCAGAGCAAGCTATTGTCATTTTCTCATTCCATGCTTGAACACGTTCAGAAAAAGGACGTTGGAGAAGTAGGGGAGATTATCAGTGATTTAATGAAGCACTTAAATGAGGTAAGCCCAGATGAATTAACCCAAGAGAAGCGATCATTAATTGGACGTATGTTTGGAAAAATTTCAGGGTCCGTACAAGAGGTTCTTTCTAAGTACCAGAAGACAGGTGCGCAAATTGACCGAATTACAGTTAAACTTGAACGGAATAAAAATTCATTAATGTCCGATGTGATTATGCTTGAAAAACTTTATGAAACCAATAAAGAATATTTTCATGCTTTAAACGTATATATTGCAGCGGGAGAAATTAAGCTGGAGGAATTACAAGAGAAGACCATTCCGGCACTGAAACAAGAAGCTGCCGCAGCAAACGACCAAATGAAGTTTCAGGAAGTCAATGATATGATTCAGTTTGCGGACCGGTTGGATAAACGTCTACATGATTTGAAATTAAGCCGTGAAATGACAATCCAAAGTGCACCGCAAATTCGTTTGATTCAAAATACAAATCAGGTATTAGTGGAAAAAATACAATCGTCCATCGTGACGGCCATTCCGTTATGGAAAAACCAAGTAGCCATTGCGTTAACATTACTTAGACAACGTCACGCGGTGGAGGCTCAAAAGCAAGTTTCCAAAACGACAAATGAATTACTACTTAAAAATGCCGAACTACTTAAAACGAACACCATCGAAACAGCTAGAGAAAATGAACGTGGTCTAGTTGATATCGAAACACTAAAGAAAACGCAAGAAAGCTTAGTCTCTACACTAGAAGAAACATTACGTATCCAAGAAGAGGGACGCAACAAACGTCGTCAAGCAGAACACGAACTCTCCCTAATGGAAAACCAACTAAGAGTAAAACTGTTAGAAATCAAAGGAGAATAAAAGTGGGTGCCTTCATAAGAAGGTACCCCTTTTACGCATTAAAGCACTGGGGGTCTGACCCCCAGTGCTTTAATGCGTAAAAGTAAACGCGAAACCAAGGTTTGGCTACTCATCTATATTGGATCAAAAATGCCCCCCAAAAAAGCTTACCTCAATTATGAAGTATGCTTAAACCTTCTGTATTAATAAATCTCTATGTTCCCGCTCGAAACTTCCAAATCAATTTTATGTTTCCCTGAACCATGTTTCCCTGAGACCTCATTCTTATCCACGATCTTTCCTTCAAGCGGGAAATCACATTCTATATTTCCGCTACTAACATCACCTTTTAATGAGAAATTCGCATCATCTGGTAAATCTAATGAAACCCTACCTGAGCTAACATCAATATCAATCGCCCCTGTTACTTCATCCATTTGAACATTTAGATTGCCTGATGATAAATCTGCTTCTAATTTACCTTGATAGCCTTCTAAATCAATGTTTCCAGAACTGATATCGAATGATCCCTTTTTAGTTATTACATTAAGCATCTGCAGATTTCCAGAGGAACCGTCATGTTTAAAAGTTTTAGTTACTAAGTTCTTTAATTCAACATTACCAGAACTCATATCTAAGGAGAGTTCTTCTGAAATCATCGGATCTTTTTTGGAAGAACCCATATAAGTTAAATTTCCTGAACCAATATCAA
>DASQIV010000538.1:0-2122 GCA_035631415.1 Pseudoneobacillus sp.
ATGAAAATATTGAGCCTGCCATTCTTGAAAAGGCTAAATTGATGTTTTTAAATTATCCAAATAACCCGACCGGTGCAACAGCTACTCCGGAGTTTTTTGAAAAGACGGTTGAATTAGCTAAGAAAACTAACTTATGTGTCGTTCATGATTTTGCCTATGGTGCTATTGGGTTCGATGGACAAAAGCCGCTTAGTTTTTTACAAACTGAAGGCGCTAAGGATATAGGAATTGAAATTTACACATTATCCAAAACATATAATATGGCAGGATGGCGTGTTGGGTTTGCTGTAGGAAATCGAAGTGTCATTTCGGCAATTGAACTTTTACAAGACCACCTTTATGTAAGTATTTTTGGAGCGATTCAAGAAGCGGCAGCAGAGGCATTATTAGCTTCACAGCAGTGTGTTGAAGACTTAAATTCCTTGTATGAATCAAGAAGAAATGTGTTGATTGAGGGGTTAAAGTCCATCGGTTGGAATGTCACAGCTCCTAAAGGATCATTCTTTGCGTGGTTAAAGGTACCAGAGGGTTTTACTTCAGAACAATTTGCTGACTATTTATTAGAAAAGGCACATATTGCTGTAGCACCGGGAGTAGGGTTTGGTCAATTTGGTGAAGGCTATGTCCGGGTTGGACTATTGACTCCAGAAAAGAAAATGCAGGAAGTTGTTGAAAGAATTAAAGCATTAGAAATTTTCTAAATAATGTGTTGACAACTTTCTTAAATCATGTCATAATCCAAATTAATTTGAAAAAATAATATCATCAATTTTAAAAAAATAAATAAACGATTTTCTTATCAAGAGCAGGCGGAGGGACTAGCCCAATGAAGCCCGGCAACCGATTTTATGAATCATTTCATAAAGCACGGTGCTAATTCTTGCAGCGAAAAAGCTGAAAGATAAGAGGACGTTAGTTTCGTATGCTAACCTCTTCTTATTTGAAGAGGTTTTTTTATTGTCAAAACACCAAAGAAAGCCTTAGAAGGAGAAAAGCAGAAGAGTTTTTGAAAGGAAGATTCATGATGAATGATTTAATAGCCACATATCTTATCAAAGATATTAAAGGTAACCCATTAAAAAAAGCGGAGGATATTGCTCTTGGATTAACAATCGGATCATGGACTGATCTACCGGAACTTGAGCAGAATCAATTGAGAAAGCATAAAGGAAAGGTAGTTTCGATTGAGGAAGTCTTAGAAAATGCTGGGGAAGCGATCATTAAGATTGCTTATCCACATTTAAACTTCTCAGCAGACCTTCCGGCTATTTTAACTACTGTGTTCGGCAAACTGTCACTTGATGGAAAAGTAAAACTACTAGATTTAGAGTTTCCTGATCCACTAAAGAATATATTTCCAGGACCGAGATTTGGTATTGATGGTATTAGGAAAAAGCTTGAGGTTTACAACAGACCACTACTGATGAGTATTTTTAAAGGTGTGATTGGAAGAGATCTTGATTTCCTATCCTATCAACTGGAAGCACAGGCATTGGGTGGAGTAGACATTGTGAAGGATGATGAAATTCTTTTTGATAACGAGTTAACTCCTTTTGAGAAAAGGGTCCTCGTGGGGAAAAGAGTTTTACAAAATACATTTGAACAATCTGGTCATCGTACTTTATACGCTGTTAATTTAACTGGAAGAACTTCTGTGTTAAAGCAAAAAGCTCGAAAGGCTGCAGAGCTCGGTGCAGATTTATTATTATTCAATGTTTTTGCCTATGGGTTAGATACCCTCCAAGAATTGCGCGAAGACGACGAAATTGGATTACCCATCATGGCACATCCGGCTGTAAGTGGAGCACTAACATCCTCAAGTTCTTATGGATTATCGCATTCTCTTCTATTAGGAAAACTGTTACGTTACGCAGGAGCAGATTTATCATTATTTCCATCACCTTATGGGTCTGTGGCGTTAGAACGGGAAAAAGCGCTGTCCATAAAAGAGGAGCTTACCAAGGATGACTCGTTCTACCCAAGAGCATTTCCTGTACCGTCTGCAGGAATTCATCCTGGATTAGTCCCCTTGTTAATGAATGATTTTGGGCATGATTCCATTATAAATGCTGGAGGCGGCGTTCATGGACACCCAGAAGGTGCAATTGCAGGTGGAAAAGCG
>DASQIV010000539.1:0-8472 GCA_035631415.1 Pseudoneobacillus sp.
CCCTAACAAACCTGTTTCCTGTATTCCGTCAGACTTCTGACTATTTGCATTTGAATTTGAATTAGTCTTATGATTATCAGTAAAAGCATTTTCAAGTGTCTGATAACTTTCTTCTACTTTAGGATTTCCTCCTTCCTTTTGCTTTTCCCATTCGCTAAACAGCTTTTCTTGCATATACGAACTATATAATTGCATACCTGTTGGGTAGAGCATAATCCCAATCCCTACAAGCATCAAAACAACAGCTAATAATTTTTTCATGTATAACACCTCAATGATTAAAAAGAGAGAGAATGGACTTCTCTCTCTAATTTATGCTTGATCATTTATTTTTTCTAAAAAGATAGAAGACGCCGAGTGCAGCTATAAACAGCCCTATTAGATAATAATAAATCGGGCTAGATTCACCTGTTTTAGGAAGAACTCCTTTGGAGGAAGTAGTTTTATTGCTTGTTTTTTCTTCTGCTTTCACTTCACTGGACTTGCTATTATCCTTTTCTGAAGATGTTGGCTTTTCAGAAGATGTTGGCTTTTCGGGTTTATTAGGCTTTGGTTTCTCTTTCACTGGAGCAATTGTTTTTTCTTTTTCTGGTTTCACAGGCTTCTCGCAACTCTCTAACCAGTAATTAATTGTACCTTGTGCTTCAACACCAACCCTTAATTGATCAGGAGTAAAGATTTTTTCTTCTCCTGAAGCTGTAACAAGTTTGAAGGCTGTAATATCATCTTTTACATATTCACCTTTGTCTTTAAGCTTATAAAGTGGAGAATTTCCTTGAGTATACATTTCCCTCCATTCACCGTTCCATTGCACAAAAACAGAACTAACTGATTTCCAACAGTTCTTTAAATGAAGATGAATTTGTGTACTTCTATATTTATTTGAATCTCCCTTTGCTGATGTTGACTTACTCTCTTTTTCTGAATGTGCTGGAGTGTTTTTATCTTGAGATAAGTGCTTGATTTTCTTGGAATTTTGATTAGATTTTTTATGAGGATGATGGTAGGATTTCGCTTGAAGTTGTTTCGTGTTTTTTTGGTCTTTTCCTTTATATTGTAAATGCGTTTCATGATGTACATGTTTTTTCGGTTCTTCCTGTTTTGATTCGGAACCTTTTGCCAGTCCCACTGTAGGGAAGATTAATAGAAAAGCCAAGAAATGGATGAATATCATAGAAAATATTCGTCTCTGGCGGATATTTTTCATATGACACCTCCTTTCTTCTCAAAAAAAATATTATGCAGTGAGATATAGTATTCAATTTCATCACTATGAGAAACCCTATCAAATTTCCTAAAAGTGTCTACAATCCCCACCTCTTTCTATGAAAATAGTAATGTGAAATAAGAACTAATATTTTTTAGGGTTTTAGAAATTAGTGGTAAAAGGAGTAAAACCTAGAAACAGTTGTTTAGCGGTTAATCTAGGGAAAAAGTTGATTATTAGCAGCAACAAAAAGAAGTAATCACCCGTGAGCGACTACTTCTAATAAAATTTTTAACCAATAAGAGAAAAAGAAGCACGATATTGCTCCATCCGATTCAATAGCTTCACCCTTAAATTTGCTAGCCATTCAGGGTGGGCATCAGAGGCAGGAATATCAATGGCCTGAAGCAATCTAGAAAAGGTTACTAGATTATGCATGCGTCTAAACCACGACAAATCTTGAAGCAGTAGGAGATCTAGTTCTGTTTCACTCTTGTATCCCGAGATAAATTCCTGAACCAATTCATTGTCTAGATCTACTTTATTTTGAAAAAGATCCCTTAAAGCAAAGGCAATATCGGCAGCATACCAATGGTTGACACAATCATCAAAATCTAATATCCCAATCTGGTCATCTTCCCAGCGCTGATTATCTAGCTCAAAATCAAAATGAATCAAGCCGAAATTGTCATTTGTAACTTCCAAACTTTGTGCCCAATTTAAAATTTGGTTCAATTCTTCAAAAGCAGCCGTTTCTTCAACCGGTAAAAGGTTCTGAACATTGGATAATTGGTCCCTCCAACTTTCACGGTTAAGTCGATATGTTTCAGGCATGCTTTTAAAAACCTCATGAAGTTTTCCTAAAGCACTTCCCCAAGTGAAAAATTGTCCAGGTTCAAGTTCTTCTGTCTCATATTGTTTGCCAGGAAGAGCCTCGAAAACGACTGCATAAAAAGTTCCTAACTCTGTTTCAACGGTTTCAATTAATTGCTCATTTCGGGATTTCACTGGCAAGGCAACCCTTACTGGTTGTTTCCGAAGATACTCAAGAATCTCCATTTCAGCTTCTAGTAAAGCTAAATTCTTTTCAGATGAGTGACTGAATCTTAAAAAATAGTGTTTTCCTTCTCTCTTAAAAACAAATAGAAAGTTGGCACTTGCGCGGAAATAGTAAACTTCCCCTTCATCATATCCCCAACTTTCAAGGATTTTTTCTGCTAACGGGCTTTTCCACTCCAAATCAACTGTTGCTACCACTTTTTGCATCATACTTAAATTCATCATTATCAGTTTCCTCCAGCTTAGTCATTTTGAAAATACCCAACTGGAATGTATGTAATGGCCGCTTTAAATAGAAAAAGCCACAGGATTAACGAAACTAACCCTGTGGCTCTACTATTTTTTCATAGAAAAATTGTTACTCCGCACTAGGAGTAAGAGACCATACATTTAATTCCAAGGTTATCTTCATTTGGTTATGCATCGTAAACTCTCACTCCCTTCCAATAAATTAAGAAAACTATACCATTAATAACAAAAATAGTAAAATATTTTTTTTGTTTATTTGTAATTTTCACCTAATCCTTATGTTGTATAATAAAATGCGAATAGTGTTTTAGCCGAAAGGAAGTAGTCACTTGTTTCAAACCTTACTATTAAATTTCCTATTTTTACTGTTGCCTGTACTAATATTTTTAATATTTTTTGAAAATAGACCTCATGCCTATAATAAAAAAATTCTTATATTACTTTCAGCAGTTTCAATGATTCTTTGTATTACCGTACCTATTAAACTAGAAATTGGTTTTATCGTTGATTTACGTTACATACCGTTTATTATAGTAGCGCTTTATGGAGGGTATAAAAATCTTTTCCCTCTATACTTAGTCTTGAATATCTACCGATTCTATTTAGGCGGAGATGGAACGATTCAATCCCTTCTTTATTCAACAGGAGTTTTTATTCTAATTCCACTTTTGCATAAGAAGTTTATACAACTAAATTCTAAGTATCGTATAATCTGTGCAACAACTATTTCTTTTCTAAACATGTCACTTTACCTAATTAGCTTAATTACTTTTTTTGAAGATGCAAACAGGGAATTTTGGATTCTATCCATTCATGGAATAATTACATATGTTGTGGTAATGATTGCCATTACCGTCTTAATTGAGCAGATTCTAACCAATATTAAAAATCGCGACAGGTATTTACAATCGGAACGACTAAATGTTGTCAGTGAGTTATCGGCTAGTGTATCTCATGAAATCAGAAATCCACTTACTGTGACTAGTGGTTTTTTGCAAATACTGAATAAGTCTCATACCATCACACCTGAGGAAAAAAGATATATAGAATTATCTTTACTAGAATTGAATCGGGCTGAAAAGATCGTTAGTGATTACCTATCATTCGCTAAGCCCCAATCTGAAAATATGATTTATTCCAACTTAGAAGCTGAATCAGAATACACCAAAAATCTGATTACCCCTTATGCCAACATGCACAAGGTAAATGTTCAATTTCTTTTTCATAACTCATTAAAAACGAATTATGATCGAAACCAAATCCAGCAATGTTTAATTAATCTATTTAAAAATGGCATTGAAGCGATGAAAGATCATGGAGGTGGTATTCTTTCCATCGACATTTCCGAAAAGAAGCAAAATATTGTAATCCAAATTCAAGACACAGGAATTGGTATGACAAAAGAAGAAATTTCACGTCTTGGTAAGCCCTATTACTCTACAAAAGAAGAAGGTACAGGTCTGGGCATGTTAATGGTTTACAGTACCGTTAATAAAGTCAAAGGGACCATCGAAGTTGATAGTGTAAAAGGCAAAGGGACCACATTTGTGATAACGATCCCTGCATCTTAAAAAAGTCAGGAACCACATATTCCTTTGTGGTTCCTGACTTTTTTTAACTTTGACGATGTCATTGCATCTTACTTTTTTGATTTATAAGCCATCTTTTTAATGATTTCCTCATGTTGAGGATACATCTTTAATAATTCCTCCTGCTCAAATAATTCAAAGTCTTCGAAATCAAAACCAGGTGAAACCATACAGCCCACTAAAGAGAAGCTGTCCTCATCATGGACAGATGAACCAAAGATTGTATTCTTAGGTACTAACACTTGAGGTACTTCGCCCTTTTCTAGGTTTAAACCTAATTTTAATTCTTTGTATTCCCCGCTCTCATCTATTAAATGAACCGTTAATGAACTCCCACCGTGGTAATACCAAAGTTCATCCGATTTAAGTCGATGAAAATGAGATATATCATTGGAGCTTAATAGAAAATAGATACTTGTAAAAAGTTTACGTTCACTTTTACCTGGAATCAAAACATCCGACGCATATGTACTTTTATAAAATCCACCTTCTGGATGGGGACTTAGACCAAGGTTCGTGATCCAATATTGTGCATTTTTCTTGTCCATAAAAAAATCTCCTTCTTTTTAAATCAGACTATTTCTCATAAGATGAAAATTTTGATTGGCAGTTGATACTCTGAAAGAATCTGTTTATAAGATATTTTATTTGATCTTAGCTACTATTTTACCCTTTACATGGCGTTCAGAAAGACGGGACAAAGCTGCTGATACTTCAGCGAGAGTAATGACTTCTTTTAGCATCGAAGAAATTTTCCCTTCAGCCACTAGCTTTAACATTTCATCTCCCATTACACCAAGATCTTTTTGTGCTTTATGGCTTCCGGACTGATGCGCTGCACCAAGAGCGATTTCATGATACGACACTGATTTGGTAAAAGGTTTCATTTTTGTAAAATCAGGTGCACCAGAAATAAACACTATATGCCCTAAAAACGCAAGAGTATCAAGTGAATCTGTTGCACTTTGTCTACTTACTGCGTCCACCACTGCATCGACACCACGCCCATTGGTTATCTCCATCACTTTTGTGGTCACATCTTCTTCATGGTAATCAAATACATAATCCGCACCAAGTGATTTTACATACTCATGATTATGGCGTGATGCTGTAGAAATGATCGTTTTACCAGCGTGCTTTGCTAATTGAACGCCAAATCCTCCTACTCCTCCAGCACCGCCATGTATTAAAATGGTTTCGATTTGATCCAGTGGTAGTTTTCGGAATAAGGACTGATAGGCGGTATATCCCGCAGTTGGTAAAGCAGCAGCAGCTTCAAATGTTACACGGTCTGGAATTCGGGAAACTGTATGTGCAGTTGTTACGGTATATTCCGCATAACCGCCCTTTTTCGTAAGGTCTCCGTGGTACACCACTCGATCTCCTTTTTTCCAATCAGTTACTCCTTCACCTATATCAGCTACAACACCTGCAACGTCTAAACCAAGAATATGTGGATAGGACCAATTTGGATTGCCACCTGTAGCCGTTTTATAATCAACCGGATTTATTCCAACTGCATGTACCTCAACTAACAGTTCCCCGTTACCTGGTTTGGGCATGTCCACTTCTTCTATCTTCATTTCTTTCCATAAACCTTTATCTTGTAAAAGTAATGCTTTCATTTAGAACATCTCCTGTCCATTTATGTAGTTTTTGAGAATTAAAAGCCGATCTTCAGGTTAGGAAGACCGGCTTAATGATTGTATTATTTCATAATTCCTGAAAGAATCAAGTTCCATACAGCATCAAACTCTTGATAAATATTGGATGATGCCCATTCTTTTGCTAAGGATGGATGATGGAACCGAGCAGTTGCCATAAAAACAGCACTCGCCGTGGTCACAGCATCACTTGTCTTAAATTCTTTATTAGCGATGCCCTCTTCAATGATGGGTATGATTTGTTTAATTAATTCAGTGATATGAGCATTTACTGCTTCCACAGACTCTTCGACAAGCTTTGTGTACATGGTAAATAACTCAGGATCTTCCTTAACTAGTGTGTGCTTAATCTGAATCAATGTTTTTAACCATAAATGTAATCGCTCAGATGCAGAACAGTCCTGTTTAGAAACTACCTCTAATGGTCTAGAGATACTATACAGCCACCTCTCTGCTACCGCTTCCCGTAATGAAGCTTTGCTTGGAAAATGACGATAGATCGTTCCGTGACTAACATTTAATGCTCTTGCCACATCTACTACACTCGTTTTTTCTGGACCAAAACGGCGAAGCACTTGTTCCGCTGTATCTAAAATGGTTTCTTTCGTTAAATGATCCGCCATAATCGCTTACTCCACACCTAGTATTGCCATTTGTTCAGGAGCATAACGTGTTCCTGCAACAGCTTCAACAGGTACAGCAGCTTCGATTTTTCCAAGATCAGATGGGGTCAGTTGAAGACCTACTGCATTTAATGCATCTTGTAGTTGTGTACGTTTACGTGCACCAATTAACGGGATAACATCCTCACCACGAGAAAGAACCCAAGCAATGGCAAGTTGTGCCACATTTGTTTGTTTTTCCTCGGCAATTTCTCTTAATGATTCTACTAAAGCCAGGTTCTTATCCAAGTTTTCACCCATAAAGCGTGGTGCGAATGAGCGGAAATCAGGTGCACCTTGACGATCCTTTGACCATTTTCCACTTAACAATCCGCGAGAAAGGACACCATAAGCTGAAAGGCTAATTCCTAGTTCACGTAATGTTGGTAATATTTCTTTTTCAATCCCACGACTAAAAAGTGAATATTCGATTTGTAGCCAGCTAATCGGATGAACAGCATGTGCACGACGAACCGTTTCTGCATTTGCCTCAGAAAGCCCAATATGCTTTACGTAACCAGCCTTCACCATATCAGCAATTGCCCCCACTGTTTCCTCAATTGGCACACTTGGATCGACACGAGCTGGCTGATAAAGGTCGATATAATCTACACCAAGACGCTACAATGTATAAGCCAAATTATTCTTAATTGCTTCTGGACGGTTATTCATGCCAATCCATCCGCCATCCGGGGATCTCAATACTCCCGTTTTGACAGCAATAAAGGCATTCTCCCGTTTCTGCCCTTGCAAGGCTTCACGCAATAAAAGTTCGTTGTGACCCACACCATAGAAGTCTCCGGTATCTAATAAAGTGATTCCTTTTTCAAGGGCCTCGTGAATAGTAGCGATACTTTCTTGTCTATCTGCAGCACCATAAAGATCAGACATTCCCATGCAACCTAAACCAATTGCAGAAATAGTTGAACCGTTTTGACCAATTTTTCTATATTCCATTTTCATAACCTCCAATTGAGATGATGGAATCATATTATCATAGGCCAATAACAAAAGTGACAAATTTTAATTTTTGTCATTTGTTATTATTTACTTACTTTAACTCCTTAGGTAACACTTCAGGACCTATTTTCCTTTTTTTCTAATTTTGCCTAAAATCTACATTTAAATCGCTTCTATTTTCGATGATTATCAATTTTTGAAAAAGTAGTACCAAACAGGGCATTCCGTACTGGGTCTGATGATAAAAATTCATGCGGGAACCCAAGTTCAATTTGACTTACTTGGTCTAAACGATTTAAATGTTCCTCTGTTAATGTGAATTCTACAGCACCTAAATTGTCTACCATCTGTGATTCATTTCTCGCTCCAATGAGTGGAATAATAACTCCCGATTGTTGGCGTACCCAGTTTAGTGCGACTTGAGCAGGTGTTTGACCAATCTCTTTTGCAATCTTCACAACTTCCATCGCAATCTTGCTATTAGTATCATTTAAACGTTTGCTTTCAGGAGCTAACCGTTTTCGTTCATCCTGTGTTTGGTCACTTAAGTACTTCCCTGTTAATGCACCACCCGCAATCGGCGCCCAAGCCGTTACGCCAATATCAAAAGCGCGTGCCATCGGTAATAAATCACGCTCCGGAGCACGTTGTAGCAAGTTATATTCCACTTGTAGACCGATAAATGGTGTCCAGCCTCTTAACATGGCCAATGTATTAGCCTGAGAAACGATCCAAGCTGGAGTATCGGAAATACCAATATAAAGTACTTTTCCTGCTCGAACCATATCATCTAAGGCACGCATTACTTCTTCAACAGGAGTGGTAAAGTCCCAAGCATGTAACCATAATAAATCGATATAATCCGTATTTAATCTTTTCAAGCTACCTTCAATAGTTTGAACCAGGTTTTTCCGATGATTTCCCCCACCGTTTGGATCATCACGTCGAGTGGTAAGCGAGTATTTGGTAGCAATAACGTATTGCTCGCGATTGCCTTGAATAAATTCACCGATAAACTTTTCACTCGTGCCGTTGGTATAATTGCAGGCTGTATCAATGAAATTACCACCCGCTTGCACGAA
>DASQIV010000540.1:0-4065 GCA_035631415.1 Pseudoneobacillus sp.
GATTCAAACGTATTTTCACCTGTTTATTGTCGGTTGATGGTAATCAAGAGGAAATCATGGGCAGCTTTAAAGAAACAACCCGCCATGCCAATGAGCTGGGGATGGAAGTAATGGTCGATATTGCACCAAGGATTTTCCAAAAGCTAGGTATTTCCTATAACGATTTATCCTTCTTTCATGAATTAGGAGCGTATGGAATTCGACTAGACCTTGGGTTCACAGGAAATGAAGAATCGATTATGACCTATAATCCGTATGGTTTAAAAATTGAAGTCAATATGAGCAGCGGAACGAAATATATTGATAATCTATTAAGCTATCAACCAAATAGGGAGAACTTAATCGGCTCTCACAATTTTTATCCCCATCGTTATGCAGGTTTATCGTATCCACACTTTTTAAAATGCAGCCAGCAATTTAGAGATTTAGGTATTAGAACGGCGGCTTTTGTCAATTCGCAAAGTGCAACCTTTGGTCCTTGGCCAATTGTGGAAGGCTTATGTACGTTGGAGATGCACCGTGAGCTTCCGATTCAAGTTCAAGCGAAGCATCTTTATAAAACGGGTTTGATTGACGATGTCATTATTGCTAATGCTTATGCATCTGAAGCGGAATTAAAAGCTTTATCTTTAACCACAAGTGAACCGATTAGCTTTGAGGTCGAATTATTTGAAACAATCACTCCTTTAGAAAAGAAAATCGTGTTAGAAGAGTTTCATTTTTATCGAGGTGATGTGTCTGATTATTTAATTCGTTCAACACAAAGCCGAGTGAAATATAAAAATGAGGAGTTTAAACCTACGTATACACCTGACATTCGTCGTGGCGATTTATTAATTGAAAATGAATTATATGGGCAGTACAAAGGGGAGCTTCAAATTGCCCTACAAGATATGAAAAACTCGGGCAAAACCAATGTCGTAGGAAGAATCAAGCCAGAGGAGCTTTTTCTATTAGACTACTTGCAGCCTTGGGATAAATTTGCTTTTAGTCTATTCGAATAGGTAGGCGATAAGATGGAATATTTGATTGGAGTGGACGGGGGTGGCACGAAAACAGAAGCCATCGCCTACGATTTAAAAGGAAACAAACTTGCTTCGGGATATAGTGGTTTTGGAAATGTCCTGATCGATCATGGCCAATCGACCGCTCATATTTTCGAAGCCATTCATCAATGTGTCGATCGACTCCATGGTCACTGTGTAAAAATCATTTTAGGTTTAGCAGGTATTGAAGGTGGAAACCGACAACTATTACTGACTGATCTAAAGCAGGAATTTAATACGAATATTTCGATAGTAAATGATGCCGTTCTTGCTCATGCTGCTATGTTAGAAGGAAAAGATGGGATATTGACGATTGCAGGGACTGGGTCAATTTGTCTTGGGAAAAAAGGAGAGCAGTATCGCTATACAGGTGGATGGGGCCATTTGCTAGGTGATGAAGGTAGCGGGTACTGGATTGTGATAGAGGCTTTTAAAAGGATGATAGAAGAAGAGGATACAAATGGTGAGTTTTCTTCCCAAGAGCTTGGGAATCTATCAAAAACACTTCTTCATGAGCTTAAGATTAATCGCGTACAAGAGATTAAATCATTTATCTATACATCTACTAAAAATCATATTGCTGGCCTCGCGCCAATTGTTGTACAAGAAGCTCTGATTGGAAATGAACAGGCGATAAACATTTTACAAAATGCCGGTAAAGCTTTAGGAAAAACGACGGTCAATTTGTATCGGAAATTAGATTACACCAACAAGGCTTCAATCGCTCTTAAAGGAAGTATTTTAACCCAAGTCCCATTAGTACGGAATACGTTTATCGATTATATTCAACAACAAATTGATGTGGAAAACTTTATTTTAAAAGAAATCTCTTCGACAAAAGGGGCTTATTTTTTGGCCAAAAAGGAGTTAGAAACAAGAGGGTAGCAGGAGGCCATATGAAATGAACTTACATGATATTCTAACAGAAACTCGAAATCCAAATACGACTCATATCGATGAAAAAACAAGTCTTGAAATCGTGACGTTAATTAACGAAGAAGATCAACAAGTCCCACTTGCGATTACCAATGAGCTGCCTATTATTGCCCAGCTTGTTGATCGAATAGTCGAAGGGCTGGAGAACAACGGACGTTTGATTTATGTTGGGGCTGGGACAAGTGGTCGTTTAGGTGTTTTAGATGCATCGGAATGTCCACCTACCTATGGAACTCCGTTTGAACAAGTCGTCGGAATCATTGCAGGCGGTGATACAGCTTTAAGATTCCCGCTCGAAGGGGCTGAAGATGATGCCGCTCAAGCTAAAGAGGATATCAGGGAACTCGAACTAAATGCGCATGATGTTTTAGTCGGAATTGCGGCAAGCGGTAGAACCCCTTATACGATTTCAGCAATGAATCTGGCCAAAAAGGCCGGGGCAACCGTAGGCTGTATTGTCAATACGCATCATTCGGAGATGGAAAAAATAGCAGATTTTCCGATTGTGGTGCAAAGTGGTCCAGAGGTCATTACGGGTTCAACTAGGATGAAGGCTGGAACGAGCCAAAAGCTTGTTTTAAATATGCTGTCAACAGCAGCGATGGTTCGTTTGGGTAAGGTATATGGAAATTTAATGGTGGATGTCCAGCCATCGAACGAAAAGCTGACACAGCGCGCAAAGGATATTATTGCAGAAGCAGCCAATGTCTCAATAAAGGAAGCAGAAAAAGCTTTAGAAGAATACGGCTCAACAAAGGCCGCCATTCTTTCGTTAGTAACAGGGCTTCAGGGCGAAGCGGTCCACCGATTATTAAACCAATATAATGGCCACTTAAAAAAGGCGATCCAATCACAAATCTAATACCAGTACTACCGGAATTCCATAGGGTATTTCCGGTTTTTTGTTTTTTCTTATTGATAAAGTGGTTTGAATATTATCCAATTGAGGATAGATATGGAGGAAATTGAAAACAGGTTAAGCTTACCGTTTGGTTCTTTCTGAAAAAATGCTAAAATAGGGAAAGTATACATAATCGTCTTTCATGAGGAGGAGGCCTATTTTGGCTAAAGTTCGCACTAAGGATATTATTGAAAAATTTAATTTAGAACTAGTTAGTGGAGAAGAAGGGATCGACCGCCCCATTACAACAACTGATATCTCGAGACCTGGAATTGAAATGGCAGGTTATTTTGAATATTATCCAGCTGAACGCATTCAATTGCTTGGGAAAACAGAATTATCGTTTTTACAGCAATTAACAGAGTTTGACCGGGCTTCAAGAATGGAGCGCTTATGTACAGATATTACCCCGGCTATCATTATTACAAGGGAAATAGATGTACCTGATGAATTAATCGAAGCCTGTGAACGCGAAGCCGTTCCGCTATTGCGTACGAAACAAAAAACCACTCGCTTTTCGAGTTTGCTGACCAACTATCTTGAAAGTAAATTGGCTCCAACAACCGCAGTTCACGGAGTATTGGTTGATATTTATGGAGTCGGTGTGCTAATTATTGGGAAAAGTGGAGTTGGTAAAAGTGAAACTGCATTGGAACTAGTAAAGCGCGGACACCGTTTAGTGGCCGATGATTGTGTTGAAATTCGCCAAGAGGATGTCGGCAATTTAATCGGGAATTCACCTGAGTTAATTGAACACCTTTTAGAAATTCGTGGTCTAGGGATTATCAATGTCATGACCTTATTTGGGGCAGGCGCTGTTCGAAGCAATAAACGAATTACGCTTGTGATTGATTTAGAGATTTGGGATCAGAAGAAGCAATACGATCGCCTTGGCCTCGATGAGGATAAAATGAAAATCATTGATACGGAAATTACGAAACTGACCATCCCAGTTCGCCCAGGCCGAAACTTAGCCGTTATTATTGAAGTAGCGGCGATGAACTATCGCTTGAAGAAAATGGGAATGGATGCCGCTCAGCAATTCAACGAACGACTACACGACGTCATCGAAGACGGCGAAAACGAAGACTAAAACTAAAACGATCACCAAACGCACATCACCGCATCACCGCACTGGGGGTCAGCCCACCGGCACATCACCGCATCACCGCACTGGGGGTC
>DASQIV010000541.1:0-5608 GCA_035631415.1 Pseudoneobacillus sp.
CCTTAAGCTGACTTTGTTTTTCAATCTACTTGCCTTTTTTTCTAGAAATAACGACAATTACTGTTAGGAATTATTATTTTTCTACAAAACTTACCGCAAAATATAGTATAATGTTTCGAGATATGACAGAGGGAATATAGAAGTAATCCCTGAACATTTAGGGGGAAGAATTAATATGGATGAACAAAAGTCAAATAAGGATATTATCCGTGAGAAATTAATTGAACAACAAAAAGAAGCTAAAATTGCTAGAAGAATTGTCTTGATCATCACCATTGTTCTTCTATTAGTGGTGGGCGGTGTTTTAGGCGGAGGTTATTTTTATATTAAATCTGCTTTACAGCCAGTAAATCCAGAAAGTAATAAAGAGAAAACAGTAACAATTCCAATTGGTTCATCTGTTACAGGTATCTCACAAATTTTACAGGATAACGGGATTATTAAAAATGCAAAGGTGTTTAAATACTATGTGAAGTTTAAAAATGAGTCCGGTTTTATGGCCGGAGAATACTCATTAAGCCCCTCGATGACATTTCCAATTATCATTGATAGCTTAAAAACAGGAAAAGTGGATCAAGAGGTTGCCTTTAAAATTACATTGCCAGAAGGTACACAATTAGAACAAATTGCTGAAATTATTGCTAAGAAAACAAATCATAAACCAGCAGATGTTTTAAAAACCTTAAACGACCAAACGTTTCTTAAAAAGCTTATGGAAAAATATCCTGATTTATTAACAAATGATATTTTAGCAAAAGAAATAAAGTATCCGTTAGAAGGGTATTTGTTTCCAGCAACCTATTCTTTCTATAAGAAAGATCCATCCCTAGAAGAGATAGTCTCAACAATGTTAGATAAAACAACCGAAGTAGTTGGACAATACTCAGAGGTCATGCAGGAAAAGAATTATACCGTTCATCAACTTTTAACAATGGCTTCTTTAATTGAAGAAGAGGCAACTGAAAAAGTGGATCGTCACATCATTGCGAGTGTTTTCTATAATCGTATAGACGAAAGCATGCCATTACAAACAGACCCAACTGTTTTATACGCACAAGGTAAACATAAAAGTAGAGTGTACTACAAGGATTTAGAAGTGGATTCGCCTTATAACACATATAAAGTTCTAGGATTACCGCCAAGCCCGATTGCAAATGCTGGTGCAATGTCGATTGAGGCTGCACTTTTTCCAGAGGAAACAGAGTTCTTATATTTCCTAGCAACAGCTGAAGGTGAGGTACTATTTTCTAAGTCTTTAGATGAGCATAATCAAAAAAAGGCAGAACATATTTCAAATAACAATTAGCGCTCTTTTCCTTGTTTTAAAATGATTTCACACCTTAAGAGCAACAAAGTGATAAAAAGAGCCTAAGTAAAAAATGGGAATGTAGAAAAATTAGCATTCCCTTACTTTTTGTGATAAAATATTCAAGTGTTTTAATGTAGTTTGTATCATATACGAGTAAATAGCGTTATCCACAGTAGTGAGTAATTCAAGCTTTTGCTTGATAGAGAATGGTTGAATCAAAATTGATCATCATTTTCAGTATCCACCCTGTGAACGCTTTTTTTCATGCCTAAATCATGTCTAAGGATAGAGGTGATGCAACTTGATTAATGAGGAGTTGCAAACATATATAGAAAATAAAATTCCTACACGAACTGCATTGTTTCAGGAGATGGAGGAATATGCAGATGAGGAAAATGTACCAATCATGGAATTAATTGGTATTGAAGCCTTACTCCAAATATTACGCATCCATCATCCAAAAAAGATTCTTGAAGTAGGAACAGCTATCGGATATTCAGCTTTAAGAATGTCATTTGCTTTGCCAGATACTAAAATTATTACCATTGAACGCGATGAAGAGCGTGCTCAAATGGCAGAAAAATATATCGAAAGAGCAGGCAGAAAAGATCAAATCCTTTTAATTAAAGGAGACGCTCTAGAGGTGGAAGAATTAATCAACGATTTTGGTCCATTTGACGCTATTTTTATTGACGCTGCAAAAGGCCAATATCAGAAATTCTTTGAAATGTATTCCAAGCTACTAAGTAAAAATGGCATCATTCTAACAGATAATATTCTGTTTAAAGGGCTTGTAAGTCAGGATCATATTGAAAACAAAAGAATTCGCAGCTTAGTTAAGAAGATAGATCTATTCAATGATTGGCTAATGAATCATCCTGACTATGACACGGCAATCTTTCCTGTCGGAGATGGCATTGCTATTAGTAAAAAGAGGTGAAAGGTATGAACAAGACAGAATTATTAGTAACTCCTACTTGTATTGAAGATATTAACCCGTTAATGGAAGCAGGAGCAGATGCTTTTGTTGTTGGCGAACAGCGTTATGGTTTAAGACTTGCTGGTGAATTTAATCGTGATGATGTTAAAAAGACAATTGAACTCGCACATGAGAAAGGTAAAAAAGTATATGTTGCGATGAATGCAATTTTCCATAATGAAAAAATAGATGAGCTTAGTGAGTATCTAACATTTTTAAATCAAGTGGGTGCAGATGCTGTTATTTTTGGTGACCCTGCTGTTTTAATGGTTGCTCGTGAAGTGGCACCAAACATGCCTCTGCACTGGAATACAGAAACAACTGCTACTAACTGGTTTACTTGTAATTATTGGGGTAAAAGAGGCTCAAAACGTGCTGTGTTAGCTCGCGAGATTAATATGGATGCGATTCTTGAAATAAAAGAAAATGCTGATGTTGAGATTGAGGTTCAAGTACACGGGATGACTGCCATGTTCCAATCTAAACGTTCCTTGTTAGGACATTACTTTGAATTTCGAGGACAAGAAATGGAAATCGAAAATCGTAAACAACAAAAAAATATGATTTTGCACGATAAAGAACGTGGAAATAAATATCCTATCTTTGAAGATGAAAACGGGACACATATTATGAGTCCTAATGATATTTGTATCATTGATGAGCTTCAAGATCTATTAGAAGCGGGTGTTGATTCTTTAAAGATCGATGGAATTCTTCATAGCTCCGATTATATTGTTTCAATAACAAAGCTATACCGAGAAGCAATTGACTTATACTTTGAAGATCCAGATCTTTATGAAGATAAAAAGGGAGATTTATTAGAAAAAGTGGAAGAAATCCAACCAGAAAATCGACCTCTGGATACAGGATTCTTCTTTAAAGAA
This sequence comes from Pseudoneobacillus sp., assembly GCA_035631415.1. Lineage (GTDB taxonomy): Bacteria > Bacillota > Bacilli > Bacillales > Cytobacillaceae > Pseudoneobacillus. The sequence continues at coordinate 3,173 of DASQIV010000541.1, forward strand.
ACAGTATATTAAACGAAAAGCGAAAGTGGCTTGCTCAGGGGCGACAAGCAAATGTTCTCAAACCAAGTAAGTCGTTCTTTGACTTCATGGTTTGAGGTTATTTGACCTCGAGCCCCTAGCCAGGAAGAAATGAAGTGCTTTCTTCCCCACTGGAGCTAGACAATAAAGGAGGTAAATAAACATGGTGACAACGAAACAACCCATTTCTCAAATCGTGGATGGTAAACGTATTATTGTGAAAAAGCCAGAGTTACTTGCTCCAGCAGGTAATTTGGAAAAATTAAAAATCGCTGTCCAATATGGAGCAGATGCCGTTTTTATTGGTGGTCAAGAATATGGTTTACGTTCAAACGCAGATAACTTTACCTTCGAAGAAATGAAGGAAGGCGTTGAATTTGCTACTAAATATGGTGCAAGAATTTATGTAACTACAAATATATTTGCCCATAACGAAAATATGTCTGGTTTAGAAGAATATTTAGAAGGTCTTCAGGCCGCAGGGGTAGCAGGAATTATTGTTGCAGACCCATTAATCATTGAAACATGTAAAAAAGTAGCTCCAAATCTTGAAATTCACTTAAGTACTCAACAATCTCTCTCAAACTGGAAAGCAGTTCAGTATTGGAAAGAAGAGGGTTTAGAACGTGTGGTTTTAGCACGTGAAACAAGTGCTGAAGAAATTCAAGAAATGAAGGAAAAAGTGGATATTGAGATCGAAACGTTTATTCATGGTGCAATGTGTATTGCATACTCTGGTAGATGTACCTTAAGTAATCATATGACTGCTCGTGACTCCAATCGTGGTGGTTGCTGTCAATCATGCCGTTGGGATTATGATCTATATGAACAAACAACCGATGAAGAAAAAGCACTTTTTAAAGATGATGATGCTCCGTTTGCTATGAGTCCAAAGGATTTAAAATTGATTGAATCTATTCCTCGTATGATTGAAATGGGAATCGATAGTTTAAAAATTGAAGGCCGTATGAAATCAATTCACTATATTGCAACAGTTGTAAGTGTATATAGAAAAGTGATAGATACTTATTGTGCGGATCCAGACAATTTTAAAATTCAAAAAGAATGGCTTGAGGAATTAGATAAATGTGCAAACCGTGAAACAGCTTCTGCCTTTTTTGAAGGGGTTCCAGGGTATAAAGAGCAAATGTTTGGAAATCATAGCAAAAAGACAACATTTGATTTTGTTGGTTTAGTGCTGGATTATAATCCAGAAACGCAAATCGTCACTTTACAACAACGAAACTTCTTTAAACCTGGTAATGAAGTGGAGTTTTTTGGTCCTGAGATTGATAATTTCACACAAGTCATTGAAAAAATTTGGGACGAGCAGGGTACAGTGTTGGATGCAGCGCGCCACCCATTACAAATTGTCCAATTTAAAGTAGATAAGCCGGTTTACCCTAACAACATGATGCGAAAGGAGATTTAAGGGATGAAGCGCAAACCAGTTGTTATCGGTGTTGCTGGGGGCTCTGGCTCTGGTAAAACAAGTGTAACGAAATCAATTTACGATTCTTTTCAAGGTCATTCCATCCTAATGCTTGAACAAGATTATTATTATAAGGATCAAAGTCATCTTCCTTTTGAAGAACGCTTAAAAACGAACTATGACCATCCACTAGCTTTTGATAATGATTTATTAATTGAACATATTAATAAATTGCTTCAATTTGAATCCATTGAAAAGCCAGTGTATGATTATTCTGTTCATACAAGATCTGACCAAGTAATTCATGTAGAACCACAAGATGTTATTATTTTAGAAGGTATATTAGTACTTGAAGATGAACGCTTAAGAAATTTAATGGACATTAAACTTTTTGTTGATACGGATGCTGACCTTCGCATTATTAGACGTCTTTTAAGGGATATTAAGGAAAGAGGCCGTACATTGGATTCGGTTATTGACCAGTATGTTGGTGTGGTTCGTCCGATGCATAATCAATTCATTGAGCCAACTAAAAGATATGCTGATGTCATTATCCCAGAAGGTGGACATAACCATGTTGCAATTGATTTAATGGTTACTAAAATTCAAACAATTCTTGAACAAAAGTCACTTTTATGAAACAATAGCATAGATAATCTTTAAACTCTGTTAATTTCTTGATGAAAATAAGTTATAATCAAACTCAGGTAGGGAAGAAATGACATAATTTTTTCCAAAGTAACAGAGAATAGATGGCTCACTTGAGCTATATACGCGCGCCCGTCACACGGACGCGCTCATCTTACATACTTTTAAATGTAATAATATTATTTGAAGCGCAATCTTATGGGGGATTGTGAAGACTAGAAGGAGTGAGTGTCTTGGCAGCAGAAAAAGTATTTCCAATGACCCAAGCCGGGAAAGAAAAGCTTGAGCAAGAATTAGAACATTTAAAATCGGTAAAGCGTAAAGAAGTGGTTGAGCGT
>DASQIV010000542.1:0-4972 GCA_035631415.1 Pseudoneobacillus sp.
AACCATATTTATGAATAAAAAGGCCGAGATATCCTAAATAATAGTAACCTTTTTAACTTAAAAGGGTTAAAATAAAAACAATCAAATCATTTAGAGAATAATATGAAAACAGAGTAGGAAAGGAGATTTTTTTTGAGAAGCGTAGCCGTAATTTCTGATATACACGGAAACACAACAGCACTTGAAGCTGTTTTGGAAGATATTCGAAATCGGGACATTAAGTTTATTGTCTGTTTAGGAGACTTAGTTGGAAAAGGACCCAATTCAAGTAAAGCAGTTGACCGAATTCGTGAAGTTTGTGATGTCGTTGTTCTAGGTAACTGGGATGAATTTATTCAAAATAGTACTGATAGCAAGTTCCTACAATGGCACCAAGAACAGCTTGGCTCAGAACGTATGTCCTATTTAAGTTCCCTACCCTTTCACTTTGATTTTTATATGAGTGGTAAATACATTCGCTTATATCACGCTTCTGCGAAAAGTGTTCATCATCGAGTTGTGCCAATGGTTCATCCACGTGAAGAAAAAGAAGCTATGTTTCTTAACACAGAATGGATAACTCCTTTAGAGGAAGGTTTACAACCTGATGTAGTTGGTTTTGGAGATATACACGCCGCTTTAATTGAACCAATTGATGAGTATAAAATCTTATTTAATGCCGGAAGTGTTGGTAACCCATTAGATATCCCGCAAGCTACATACGCAATCCTTCATGGAAGTTATGGATCTAAAGAATCTAGCCCATTCTCCATTGAAATTGCTCGAGTCCCTTATGATATTGAAAAGGAAATTAATATCGCGAAAGAAATGGGTATGCCAGGTATTGAAGCTTATGCCCTGGAATTGCGGAAGGCAATTTATAGAGGTTCCGCAAAAGCAAAGGAAATTTTGGAGAAAGCATAACATGATACGAAATACTTAAAAAGAGAGTGGATGAGATGGAGAAGTACCTCTTTATTGTCAATCCAAATGCCGGTGGCGGGAGAGGAAAAAAGGTATGGCAGCAAGTAGAAAGTGAGCTTCGTTCGAAAAAAACGAACTATCAAGTATGTTTCACCGAGTTTCAGGGACATGGTCGAGATTTAGCACAATCTTTTAAACTAGATGTCAAAATGGTCATTGCTATCGGTGGAGACGGAACGATTCATGAAGTGGCAAATGGTATGAAACTTCATCCCGAAATCCCTGTAGCGTTCATAGCTGCAGGCTCTGGAAATGATTTTTCAAGAGGATACCATGTTTCAAAAAAACCACTGAAAGCCTTGAAGCAAATTTTTACCTATCAAAAGGAAAATGCTAGGAAATTTGATGTTGGTCAATTTTATTCCAAAGAATATGAAGGTATTTTTACAAGTTCAATTGGAATTGGTTTCGATGCTCTAATTGCCGATGTCACAAATAAAGCTCGCTATAAACGCTGGCTTAATAAAGTAAAATTAGGTTTTGGAGCCTATGTCATAACATTGCTTCGATTACTTTTTACATTTAAACCTTTTGGTACAAAAATGACTATTGATGGTAAAGACTATGATTTTACAAATACATGGCTGATTGCTATCAACAATATTCCTTATTACGGTGGAGGAATGAAAATTAATCCCGCCGCTTCTCCGGAAGATGGAATACTTGATATTTGTGTAGTGAATAACTTGAGCAGATGGAAATTATTATTGTTATTTTTAACTGTTTTTAATGGTGGACATATCCGCTTAAAAGAAGTCACCCTTTTAAAAGGGAAAAATATCTCGGTGGATACATCTAGAGCAGTTCCATTTCATACTGACGGAGAAGTAAATGGGACCACTCCTGTAACGGTAAAGATTTCCCCGAAGAGCTGTTATTTTGTATCTTAGATCAAGTAAGAGCCAGTATGATGTACATTTTTCAATCCATCTTGACGGGTTTTAGCTAATATTTTGGCCATTTTGTCCAATAGTGTCTACCATTAAAACAAATAAAACCTACTGCTTTTTACAGTAGGTTTTATTTTTAACGTTTATTACTTTTTGGATCCAATGCATCACGAAGACCATCTCCAATAAAGTTAATACATAGAACTGTTAGGAGAATCGCCAGTCCTGGTGGTATCCAAGCAGCTGGGCTATTCCGAAGAATACGCAAACTTTGTGCTTCAGATATCATATTTCCCCATGTGGGTGTTGGTTGTGGAATACCAAATCCAATAAAGCTTAACGCAGATTCAACAATAATATACGTAGCCATCATTAAAGAGGCGTTGACAACGATTGGTCCAATGGCATTCGGGATAAAGTGTTTAAAAATAATACGGAAATCACTCGCTCCAATTGCTTTAGCACCTAGAACAAACTCTTGTTCACGTAGAGATAAATAGGTTCCACGGATAATCCTTGTTAAGTTCGGCCAAGAGGTTAAGGCTATGATCGAGATAAATAACCCAATTGTCACTCTTTCTAATATTGCTACAACTGTTAAGGCGATTACAAGAAAAGGTAAAACTAGCATCATATCAGCAGCACGCATGATAACTGCATCTACTTTTCCACCATAATAACCTGCGATCGAACCTAAAGTTACTCCTATCACCAATGTGAATAGCATGGCACTAAAGCCTACAACAAGTGAGATTCTTCCTCCGTATAATAGTCTTGCATAAATATCTCTCCCAGAACTATCAGTGCCTAAGATATGTTCATCACTTGGAGGACGCTCAACTAATAATAAATTCGATTTCATTGGGTTTTGGTCTGTTAATAAAGGTGCAAAGGTAACAGCTAAAATGATCAAAAGTAATACAAACACACCCGCCACTGCCAATTTGTTTTTCATAAAACGTTTTACTGCGATTTGAAATGGTGTGTTACTCTTGTCTATCTTTTTTACAGTTGACAGTTGGGCTTTCGTTCCAAGAGTAGTTCCTTGATTAGCTTCCACGTCTCTCACCTCATTCATAGCGGATTCTTGGATCTACTACACAATAGAATACGTCAGCAAGTAGGTTCCCAACTAAAATACAGACACCCAGCATTAGATTAATCGCCATAATAACAGGATAATCACGACTTGATATAGAGTTAATAAACAATGTACCTAGTCCAGGGTATTGATAAACACCTTCTGTAATAATCGCTCCACTTAATAGACCTCCTATTTCAAAGCCTAAAAGGGTAACAATCGGGATCATCGCATTGCGTAGAGTTTGTTTATACAAAATATTTTTTTCTGTCATCCCCTTTGCTCTAGCCGTCCTAATATAATCGCTAGCTAGAACATCAAGCACTTCTGATCTCATAAAACGCATATAGGTTGCAGTTCCTGCTAAACCAAGAGTTAATCCAGGCAGAATCAGGTGATGTAGCCGATCAATTAATGCACTAAATCCAGTCACATCAGGTGAAGATACCGTACCTTGTGCTGGAAACCACCCAAGCTTAATAGAGAAAAAATAAATAGCTACTAAACCAAAAAAGAAGTTTGGAACAGCTAATCCAAAAAAACCAAAGGTAGTTGCCCCGTAATCAAATACAGAATAAGGATTCCGAGCAGAATAGATACCTATAGGGATTGATACGATAAGCGTTATAAATAAAGTAAAGATACCTAAATAAAACGTATTATCAATTTTATCTCCTATTAGCTCAGTTACACTGCGTCCCTTATAAACAAAAGAATTACCAAAGTCTCCTTTTGCAACATCCATTAACCAATGAAAATATTGAACTGGGATTGGATCATTTAATCCAAGTGCCTCTCTTCGCTGTTCAAAAACTTTTTTATCGATTTTTGGGTCAAGCTGTTCTCCAGAAAAAGGATCCCCAGGAGCTGCTTGCATGAGTGCAAATACAATCATGGTAAGGGCTAATAGCATTGGGATAAAAATGAGAATTCTTCGTATTAGATATTTATACAAAATTTCCCCTCCAATCTTTAAAAAGAAAAGAGCATACGTCTTCATACCGAACGCTCTTTTCTTTTTTCTTTATCTATTTCTTACTCCGTTACATACCAATTTTGTGGATCATTAATAAATGTAAACGGTAATACTTCTACCCCTTGTAGTCGTTTATTATGAGCCCATAAACTGCTCTTTGCATAAAGGATTAAAGCAGGTAAATCATCACCAAACATGACTTGCCATTCACTATATTTTTGTTTACGGTATTCAGGGTCGAATGCTCCTGGAGGCGTGTAAGCATCCACTACTAACTTATCTGCTTCTGGGTTGTTCCAGCGAGAATAGTTGTATGCCGCTGTAGAGAACCATAATCCACTAGGATCTGGATCTGTTGTATCTAAGCTCCATCCTGCTAAATAAAGATCCCAATCTTGAGCATTTAATTCTAGGTCCTCGTAGTATGCAGCTGTTTCTTTCGGTTGTCTTAATTCAATGTCAATTCCAACTTTCTCTAACATTTCAACAATAATTGGTGCAGAACGCTCACGAATTTGGTTTCCAGTTGGGTAGTTTAGATTTAATACCCACTTATTGCCGTCTGGATCTTCACGGAATCCGTCGCCATCAACATCTTTATAGCCAGCTTCATCAAGAAGTGACATAGCTTTATCAGGATCGTATGGATATTGATTTGGATTTTTGTCATCATATGCTTCAAATTGTGTAGCCATCGGAGAGTTTTGTACAATACCGCGGCCATATAGTAGACCATCAATAATTCCTTTGCGGTCCACTGCATAGGCAATCGCTTGACGTACCGTTTTGTTAGATAGTTTTTTATTCTCAGTCCACTTAGTTGGGTCTAGAGTTAAGTCACCCTTTGCACGATGATTGATTGCCATACCCATGATTTGATAACCAAAATCTGGTTGCTCAATGATTTGTACATTTGGAAGTGCAGCAACCGTTTCATAGTCAGCAGGCTGGAATCCGTTTGGATCTGCTACAAAATCAATTTCACCTGTTTCTAATAAGCCTAAAATAACGGCTTGATCGACAATCTTCCAAACGACGCTATCTAAGTTTGGTTCGCCCTTC
>DASQIV010000543.1:0-4762 GCA_035631415.1 Pseudoneobacillus sp.
AGAGGCAATAGCTGAACCTGTGAATGTAATCCAGTTTGACAGGAATGTAGGAATTATTTCTTTCAATTCTTGGATCAAATATTGACCTTTCATTAATTGGAAGTATGAATTTTTGAAAAGTTGATGCATCTGTTTGAATGAATGATCGTTTTTGTTCTCTAGGGTGATAAACAATTCATTCATTGTCTGGATCCATAAAAAATAAGCAGGATGATCATTTTGATAGCTTTTCGTTACGTTAACGATTAGTTCCTCAAAGCGATTAGAATCTACATGGTATAAGATCGAAAGTACATCAGTGAAAAATAATGGCTCAATTGCTTTTGTATAACCTTTTTTCACATAATCATTTAAGAAATCAAACCAATGCAGGAACTCGGTTCGTTTCGCCTCATTAGCAACAAGTTCAACTGCACTTTTCCAATCCTTTTGTTCCTCGAAAAAGTCTCGCGCTATTTCAGTTACATTTAGATAATCTGGATTCAAATCTACTACTTTCTTAATCACTTTAAATGCCGCTTCAAGATTGTTCTGAACGATATACAATGAAAACAATTGTAAGCCGATTTCTGTATTTAAGATGACAGAATCTGAAATGATTGATTTATAAATATCCTCAGCTGTTTTGTGAAGCTCCAATTCAAAATACGCATCAGCCATATTTTTCTTCGCCCAGGGTTCTAATTCATTATGGATATTTTCCCATTTGAAAATAGCTGTCTCTAAATCTTTATGATGATAATACAGCTCACCTTGAGCAAATCGGATCGAGGCTAACTCAGGTATTTCGTTTTTTTGTTCCATCATAAAAGCCTCACCAAGAACCCTAATAGGGTGGGCTACTTCATTCTCTGATAAAAACTGCTCGTAATATTTTTTCGTAATGAGTTGTTTTTCGGACATTTTACTTCCTCCCGATGATTAGACTCCAAACCTATACTTATGGAAAGGACGATTCATTATTCCTTTTAATTTCAATGTTAAAACATTTATTTCTCAGAAAAGCTGCCCTAATAAAAGACATACCTTTATATACCTATTCGAATCCAGTTCGTTTTTTGTGTAGATAGTCAAAAAATTTTTATCACAAAAAAAGAATTAACCCTTTGGAGGCTAATTCTACTTTTGTTTATCTAACTCACTAATCAATTGCTTCGTTCTTTTCGCATTACCTTCTGCAAAATTCTCTAGTCGTTCCTTTAACTCTTCATTATCATGGATACGTTCAGCAGTAATTAAATAAGTCCGCATTAAATCTTCTTCTATTTCAATGGAATTTTCAAGAATATTTTCTAAGGAATTTTCTTCATTCCTTTTATCATAAATACTCATACATAATGACCTCCTCGTTACTCGAATTTATTTTTTCCAGCGAGACTGTAATTATGTATAAAAGTCGACCTTGTAGGCCGACTTTTAAGTTAGGATTTGGTAAGTTTTTCTTCAGCAAGACTGATTTGTTCTTTAACCTGAACAGGCGATGTCCCACCATAGCTATTTCTTGCTGAAACTACTTGTTCCGGTGATAAAATCACAAAGATGTCTTCCTCAAATAAAGGACTGAATTGCTTATATTCTTCGATTTTCAAATCTAATAAGAACTTGTTATTCTGAATGGAATATAAAACAATTTTTCCAATAACCTCATGCGCATCACGGAAAGGTAAACCTTTTGTAACGAGGTAATCCGCAATGTCTGTTGCATTGGAAAAATCTTGGTTTAGCGCCTTACGCATCACGTCTTTATGAACCATCATTGTTTCGATCATTGGGGCTAAAAGTTGAAGTGAGCCTTCTAATGTTTCCACTGTATCAAACATGCCTTCTTTATCTTCCTGCATATCCTTGTTGTAGGCGAGTGGTAACCCTTTTAGAACTGTTAAGAGTCCAATTAAATTCCCATACGTGCGACCTGTTTTAGCACGAAGAAGCTCTGGTACATCAGGATTCTTCTTTTGCGGCATGATAGACGAACCCGTACAGAATGAGTCATCTAACTCAATAAACTGAAACTCTTGGCTCGACCAGATAACCATTTCTTCAGAAAGTCTAGAGATATGAGTCATAATGATGGAGCCAATGGATAAAAACTCAAGGATAAAATCACGGTCACTTACGGCATCCATACTATTGGGATATACGGTCGCAAAGCCCAATTGTTCTGCAACAAGCTGTCGATTAATTGGAAAAGTAGTCCCTGCAAGTGCACCAGCTCCTAGCGGCAGCCAATTCACACGCTTTAAGCTATCTTGCAGCCGCTCCTTATCGCGCTCAAACATCCAAAAATAAGCCATTAAATGATGCGCGAAGGAAACAGGCTGAGCACGTTGCAAGTGTGTATATCCTGGAATTAATGTCTCAACATTCTCTTTTGCTTGTGTAAGGATGGCTTGTTGCACATCTATAACAAGTTGAATCAACTCATTGGTTTTGTTTCGGAGGTAAAGATGCATATCCGTTGCAACCTGGTCATTGCGTGATCGTCCGGTATGTAGTTTTCCACCAACCGGGCCAATCTTTTCAATCAGCAGTTTTTCAACATTCATATGAATATCTTCGTGTTCGACTAAAAATTCTACTTCTCCATTTATGACGGCTTCCTTGATAGATAAGAGGCCATCTTTTATTTTTTCAACATCCTCGAGTGGAATGATGTTGCATGCTCCTAACATTTGAACGTGAGCTAAGCTTCCTTCGATATCTTCGATGGCTAGTTTTTGATCAAAGGAGATCGACGCCGTAAACTCTTCCACAAGCTTGTTCGTCTCCTTCGTAAAACGACCACCCCATAATTTTGACATGGTAGTACCTCCTGAATTTATTAACAATTAGATTAGTTGGATTGAGGAAAACGTGTTTATTCTAAAAGTGCACCTATATTTTGGGAAGTTGAGCATATGTTTCCGAAAGTCGAGCATATATCCCAGAAAGTCAGTCAAATATTCTTAAACTTGAACCTTTCTCTTAGGAAATTCTCCATAATCAGCGATATTTCATTTACTTTTATGAAACCTTCGTTAATTTTGATTAAAAAACTCATTTTCCAAATGAAATACCCTCCAAAAATAGGAATCATAATAAATAATCACCAAAACAACCTCTTTACTACCCTAAAATTCTAGAGAGCCGCTCACATACGAAGCAGCTCCCCCAAAAATCAACAAATCGAAACTCTTAATCTACTATCACGCTTTCTCCGCCACAACTTCTTCCGCTTTTTGGTTCACTTCTGAATAAACTTTTGTTGTTAAGCCCCATAGTTTAATGAACCCAACTGCTGCATTATGATCAAACGCATCGCCTTTGGAATAGGTTGCAAGTTCTTCATTGTAAAGGCTGTGAACTGATTTCCGTCCTACCACCATATGATTTCCTTTATGAAGCTTCACGCGAATGGTACCAGAAACAACCTTTTGTGTTTCATCGACAAATGCATCAAGGGCAGCCTTTAACGGCGAATACCATAGACCGTCATAAATCATTTTCGCCATTTGTTGGTCAATTTGTGTTTTGAATTGCGTGACTTCGCGCGGTAATGTTAAAAATTCTAGCTCTTTATGAGCATTAATTAAAATTAATGCAGCTGGATTTTCATAAACCTCACGAGACTTGATTCCAACTAGTCGATTTTCGATATGATCAATTCTGCCGACTCCATGCTTTCCACCAAGCTCGTTCAACGTTTCGATTAATTGAACTAACCCAACTTTTTCACCATTAAGACCAACAGGTACACCTTTTTCAAATTCAATTTCCACATATTCTGCTTCATCAGGTGCTAAATGAATAGGATTCGTCCAGTCAAATGCCGCTTCAGGTGCTTCAGCCCAAGGATTTTCTAACACACCTGCTTCACACGCACGTCCCCAAATATTTGCATCAATTGAAAATGGATTATCTAAATCAACTGGGATTGGAATACCCTTTTCCTGAGCATATAAAATTTCCTCATCACGAGTCATTCCCCACTCACGTACTGGGGCCACAACCTTTAGACTTGGATTTAGCGCTTGAATGGAAACCTCAAAACGCACTTGGTCATTACCTTTTCCCGTACAGCCGTGAGCAACCGCTGCTGCCCCTTCTTTTTCGGCAATATCAACGAGAATTTTTGAAATAAGTGGGCGCGATAACGCAGACGAAATCGGGTATTTTCCTTCGTATAAGCAATTTGCTTTCAAAGCAGGTAGGATGTATTCATTTGCCAACATTTCTTTGGCATCGATCATATAAGACTTGATCGCCCCAACCTTTAATGCTTTGTCTTTTACTGCTTCCAAATCTTTCCCTTCACCGACATCAAGACTAACGGCAATCACATCGTACCCATACTTTTCTTGAATCCATTTTACTGAAACAGATGTATCTAAACCGCCTGAGTAGGCTAAAACAATTTTTTCCTTCGCCATGTATGTTCTTACTCCTTTAAATGCATATTTATGAATTAATATTTATTATAGAGTATTTTTATGCAATGTCCACCAAAAAAAATAACCTTTTTATCCCATTAATACTTTTAAAATCGCTTTTTGAGCATGCAGACGATTTTCTGCTTCATCGAAAACCACTGAATGAGGGCCATCAATAATTTCTGCCGTTACCTCTTCCCCGCGGTGTGCAGGTAGGCAATGTAAAAAGATAAAATCACTTTTGGCTTTCGAACAAAGTTCTGCATTTACTTGGTAGGATTGAAATGCTTCTAGACGTTGTTTCGTTTCTTCCTCTTGCCCCATGCTGGTCCATACATCTGTGACAACCACAT
>DASQIV010000544.1:0-6834 GCA_035631415.1 Pseudoneobacillus sp.
GGTAATACCTTTGCCACTGTAAGTATTTTACTCATTCTTAAAACAAAAAGCATTGCTGCTAATATAAGACCGACCTCAACGGCCAATGTCAAGTTTGTAAAAACCGTGAGTAGGAAGGTTATGGTTAGAATAATTGAATCGCTTGTCTTCGTTAAAAGGATGTGCATAAATTCTTTTTTTTCACTCATATTCCAAGCAACAACCATTAAAATGGGTGCCATACTTGCTAAAGGGATATTAGAGGCATAAGGAGCCAATGCTAATAACACAATCAGTACCACTAAACCGTGAATCACACCTGAAATTGGCGATGTGGCACCATTTTTAATATTGGTGGCCGTCCTTGCTATCGCTCCAGTTGCGGGAATTCCTCCAAACATAGGGGTAACCATATTGGCTATTCCCTGCCCAATTAACTCCCGATTACTGTTGTGTTTATTGCCAGTCATACCGTCTGCCACAACTGCTGAAAGCAATGATTCAATGGCTCCTAATATGGCAATAACAAATGCTGGTCTAAGCAATGGCTTGATACGTTCCAGGCTAATATCAGGAATATGAAAGCTAGGCATTGAACTTTGAATTTGACCATACGTTGAACCTATAGTGGCTACTTTCTCAGGAAAAAAAATAGACGCTACTAAACTAGAAAAAATAAGTCCTAATAAAGGTCCAGGTACTTTCGGTAAAATTTTAGGTGTAAGTAAAAGAAAACTGAAACAAGTAAGGGAAATAATTACACTATAAATATTTATCGTATTCACATGTAACCCTATTTCTTTCATATTAGAAATAAAATCCTCATGCTTTTGAATCCCTTCTAATCCAAGAAAACTTGCCATTTGTCCTGTAAAAATTATAACAGCAATTCCTGCTGTAAATCCAATTGTTACCGGTCTAGGTATAAATTTGATTAGTGAGCCTAATTTAAATAGTCCCATTACTAATAATATAAGACCTGCCATAAAGCCTGCTATCAATAAATTTTCATACCCATATGTCATGACCACTCCTAAAAGAACTGGAACAAACGCCCCAGTTGGCCCGCCAATTTGGTATTTTGACCCACCAAATAAAGAAATAAGGATTCCTGCTATAATGGTTGTGTATATCCCATATTCCGGTTTAACACCAGAAGCAATTGCAAATGCCATACCTAGTGGAATCGCAATAACTCCCACAATAAGCCCTGAAAACAGATCCTTTCGGAAGTTTTGAAATGAGTAATTATTAAACCTAACAGACTGATACTTTCTCACATAAGACCCTTCTTTTCTATATTTGTATATTTGAATTTTTGAATATACAAATTATAAGAAATAATATTGATAGTGTCTAGAGGTAATTTTAATAGTTTTTCTTTGGTAGCAGAAAAAAATGAGCCACAGAAAAAATTTCTGAGCTCAGCTATAATAAAATTACCTATTTAGTTAGTAATACTTTGAGAATTATTATCTATTTATTGTAAGAAAGTGGAGAAACCAAACAGCATGATTTTGTTCGTCTGCAGCAGCTCTTCTGAAGGTTTCTTTTATATAAGCATCTCTTGTATTATCAGCAATATCTAAATAAAAGTCGACGGTTTCTTGCTCATCTACAAATGCAAAGTGTAGTCCATTTACATAAACATTAGGACATCCTTCTTTTAGCTGAGGGGTAGCTTCTTTACCGGTAAGCATTTTATAAATAGTTGAAAAATGTCTAAGATGACGCTTTTCATCTTTTCGAATCTCTATAATTCTTTTTCTTTCCATCTCTGTTGGAGCCATTTTCGCAAGCTGTGCATAACATTGAATGGCAGAGAATTCACCATTGATTGCTTTCTCAAGGTCATTTATCAACTTATTTGTTTGTCTATAGTCTATTGAATACGGGTCATACATCCTTCCACACCTCCTATTCATCCATCAACTATATAGTATGTTGACGAAAAAAATGGGTGATTTTTATGCCTTTTATTAAAAGATATCCCAAGAAATCAATTTTAAATGGATTGATTTTAGTACAATCATTTTTTGTGTATAATACATATATATAAAATGTTTGAAAGAAAGGAATAGATGATGAATTTAACTTTACATTCAATCGAAAAATTAGAGGATCCATTTGGAATATTATCAGGAGATCGTTATGAAATTTTCTTTAACCTGGAAGTAGATGAAGATGATGAACTATTTCACGAAAATGGTTTATTATTAAAAGCACTTTTTGTAGTAGATGAAACTGGCTCCCGTGTCTCCCACTATCATATTTTTGAAAAAGACACAAACAACTTTATCGACATTGGTCTTGAAGATGATGAAGAAGCTTTAGTAAAGGAAATGTGTGAAAAGGAAATAAATACTTTGTAAAGGACGGTTTATATGGTGCGCCCCAAAAGTTAGAGTAAAATTCTAAACTTTTGGGGTGCACCATATTATTCGTCCTTTTTTTTGCTAAGAGAAAAATTTGTTCCATTTCCCAACTGTTCTTTTTCGTAAGCTCAGCATATGAAACAAAAATGAAACCTTCTTACCTCTTCTTTCGTAATATTTAATTGGATACAAGATTGGAGGTAACGATATGGGGATTGAACCAATGGGGATGTTCCATTTTTTTTCAGCGATTTTTCCTATATTCTTTCTTTTCGTGTTTGGTTTGATTATTTTTCAGATTTTTAGAGGTGTAAAACAATGGAATTATAATAACCAGCAGCCTGTTTTAACGGTAAATGCAAAAATTGTTTCAAAACGAACGCATATAAGCAGACATGCACATAATCATGATAACCATGTCCATCATCATTCAAGCACAAGCTATTTTTTAACATTTGAATTTGACAGTGGTGACCGGTTGGAATTAAAGGTTAGTGACCACGATTATGGACAATATATTGAAAATGATTTTGGTAGCTTAACCTTTCAAGGTACTCGTTTTTTAAAGTTTGAACGTTGGAAGCAATAGATTTCGTTTCTATCAAAATGGCTCTACCCAAGTTGGTAGAGCCATTTATATTAGTTGTTTTTTATATAAAAAGATATTAACTCATCAATCGTATTGTTTAAATCAGAAAATTCATATCCTAAAGTTATAGCTTTATCGGTATTAATTTCAAAGGAACCAGGCATCGCATAAGGAGAAGCATTTTCTTTCGTAAGTTGTTGTTCAATAATAGCTGTTTTTCCGGTCTTTAACTCTATCATATTTAAAATTTCTTCTAATGACATGCTACCCTTTGATCCTGGGTTAATCGGACCTGTAAAGGATGAATGAGCTACTTCAAATAAAAATCTCGCAGCTTCATCAGCAAGTATAAAACTAAAGCGTTCCTTAACATTTGGAATACCAATAGGTTCTCCCTTTATCATCTTATCAACATGGAATTTTAATCTTTCTGTATAATCGTCCTTACTAATAACAATTGGGAATCGCACTGCTACCACTTCTATTTCTGATTGCGAAAAAAGAACAGCCTCTGCCGCTCGCTTAGCTTCTTGATACCCGACAATCCCTGGATATTGACTTCTAGTCTTCAGTTCAAATTGAAATTCATAAGGGTCAAAGTCCTCTTCACGATGATTTAGACCAAAATCATAAACAGCTTGTGTCGAAGTGAAAATATAACGCTTAACCTTTCCTTTTAAAGCTTGTAGAGTATCCATAACCTCTTGTGGTGAATAGCAGGTTTGGTCAAACACAACATCCCAAGTTTGATTAGCGAAAGCTTCCACTTGAGAGGACAAACTTTCACGATCAATCATCACTCTATTAACACGATCACCAAATTCGTCCTTTTCCCTTCCCCTCGTTGCAATCGTTACATCTATACCCATTTCAATTAAAAGGTGGACAAGCTTTTTTCCAAAATACTTTGTCCCACCTAATACTAGTACCTTTTTCATAAAAATTTCCCCTTTTTTAATAGTCTACTGATCTCTATTTCTATAGTTTATTGAGCTAACTCTTACCAAATTTGAATACTCAACTAATATAAATTCTAGAAAATTAGTAAAAATCCTCTATTAAAATGAGATAAACGCAACCCCAAAGGACTGCGTTATGCATAATAACTTAACTATTAGAAAAACGATGAAAATTTATTTACTTTTATTTTTGTAAAAAGATTTTCATGAAATCCTCTTTAAACTTGTCGAGGTCCATTACCATGCCAATCCAATCTTTCTTTTCCTCTGAAACTTCCTCTGGTTTTGGTCTGAAGTCTGCAATCGTCTTTCCTCTCGCTCGCCCAAAAAGTTCAACACGAACTTGCCTTGGCATATATTGGACTGCTCCGGGATTGGTTAAAGCAAACAATGGAACCACATCATGTAGAGGAGCTCCTTGAATGCCGGGAACTAACTTTTTATATGCTTCAAAGTAGTAATCGAACGCAGGCTTAATTAAATCTTTGAATGGGGATTGACTGTTTTGTGCTAAATAATCAATTTCCTCTTGATTTATAATCGCCTTGTTCGTAATGTTTAACGGGTGCAAAAATACATTATGAGCCTTTTCTAAAACAGAATCTGCAGCAATGGGATCGGCATAAAAATTTGCTTCAGCTTCAGCTGTCACATTTCCAGGTACTAAAAAAGCGCCTCCCATTATATAAAAAGCAATAATATCTTTTAAAGCATCTTTACCATAGATAATAAAAGGGAGAGCTAATTCGGTTTGTCTTCCAACAGCGACAATGATTAAATTATCTTTATATTCATTTACAATCTCAATGATTTTATCTATATCATACACTTTTAGGCCTTTAAAATTAGGTGGCGGTTGGATGGGTCCTAACCCTTTTTCACCATGAATTTCAGGGTAAAATCTCGTTAATTCTCCTGATAGCGGTCCTGCTACTCCCGCGATTATTGGGATATCTTCTCTACTAGCCAATTTTAATAGGTAGGCTGTATTATTTACTGACTGCTCTTTTGTAATGTTTCCATATCCACTTACGACACCAACAACATTCAATTTAGGGTTAAGTAAAGCATACATTAATGCTAATGAATCATCGACACCTGAATCTACAAACATCAGAATATTATATTTTATATTCTCCACAGTTTCATCTCCTCATCTTTTCTCCATTAGTAATATATGATGAATGAATGTTGATATTACTCTACCTGAAGGGATAGACTGCAGTCTTCATGGCTTTTTCCAATTCATTAGAATGGTGTTTTTTTACATTATCATCCCATTGAAAGATATTGCTCATAACATGGAGTACAACATCTTTATTTTTCTTTACGCTTGCTATATCAAACAATAACTCACCCGTTCTTCTATAGAAAAAGTCTAAAGGACTTATAATCATTTCATAGTTTATAGAATAGAGAAGCTTTAACGCTAAAGGAATAGCTATATCAAAATTTTTGGCAAGTATAATTGCCTCTGGAATCATTTCAAACAGAACTGTTACGTTTGAGCCATACATTACTGCTAACTCATTTGCATCATCCTTACTCAACCCTAGGTGATGGCCGTTTATAGCTTGATGATCAATAAATTGACGAAAGTTTGCTGCCCCGCCGACATCTCCTCCTGAAATAGGTAAGCTTCTAGTAGAACAAGGAGCAAATATTAAATTTCTATGTTCCTTAAATTTATCGGCTAACAAGTCAACAACCGTTTCGGCCATTTTACGATAACCTGTAAGTTTTCCTCCTGCAATCGTTAATAATCCTGATTTTGATTCCCAAATTTCATCCTTTCTTGAAATCTCAGAAGGTTTTTTTCCTTCTTCAAAAATCAATGGACGCACTCCAGCCCAACTGGAGTCAACCTGTTTTTCTGAAATAGTTATAGTTGGGAAAATATAACGGATCGCATTAATAAGATATGTGCAATCATTAATGGAAGCGGTTGGTGATAGAGGATCTTCATTAAAGAAAGTATCTGTTGTTCCTACATATGTTTTTTTTCCTCTTGGAATGGCAAAAATCATTCGACCGTCGGGGGTGTCAAAATATACCGCCTGTTTTAAAGGAAAGAGGGATTGGTCTATAACGATGTGTGCACCTTTACTGAGTTTTAAGAACTTCTCTGTTTTGGAAAGGTCAAAATCGCGTATAAAATCCACCCATGGCCCTGCTGCATTTACTACATACTTGGCATGGATTTCATAGCTTTCACCGGACAATTCATCTGTTACGAAAACGCCTATTATTTTCCCGTTTTTATACTTTAGTGACTGAACCTTTGTATAATTAATTGGTAATGCCCCATGTTCAAATGCAGCCTTCATCACCTCAATGGTTAATCTTGCATCATCTGTACGATACTCCACATAATAGCCTGCACCCATAAGACCTTCCCTTTTAATCAAAGGTACTAACTGTATCGCTTCATCAATTGATAACATTTTCCGCCTTTCTTTCTTTTTAACACCTGCTAAAAAGTCATAGACTCTTAATCCCAGTGAAGTACTAAAAGAACCAAAAGTACCACCCTTATAAATGGGCAGGATCATCCATTCTGGTTTCGTCACATGGGGTCCATTTTCATAAACGATTGCCCTTTCTTTTCCCACTTCTCCTACCATTTTTACTTCCAATTGTTTTAAATAACGTAATCCACCGTGGACGAGCTTGGTTGAGCGGCTTGAAGTACCAGATGAAAAATCTTGCATTTCTACTAATCCTGTTTTCATGCCTCTTGACGCAGCATCTAACCCAATTCCTGCACCCGTTATTCCACCACCAATCACCAATACATCTAACTCTTCTTTTTTTAGGTGAGAAATTATTTCCTTTCGAGAAAAATAAGAAAAATTCATTTCAGCAACCTCCACAAAACTAATAAGAAAAGCGCAAGCGCCTTGATTAGCCCCGACAAGCAAATGTTCTCTAG
>DASQIV010000545.1:0-2442 GCA_035631415.1 Pseudoneobacillus sp.
TTATTCCCCGGTGAAAGGAACTATTATCCTAATTGCCGCTACGAAGCATGCGATTGGCATTCGGGCTGAGGATGGATCAGAAATTCTCATTCATATCGGTTTAGATACGGTTTCATTAAATGGTGAAGGATTTCAAGTGGCAGTCAATGTCGGGGACAAAGTTTTTCTTGGACAACTACTGATTGAGGTTGATTGGGAATATATTTGTAAAAATACCAAAAGTATTATTACGCCGATTGTGATTACTAATAGTCAAGATGAAAAAAGGAAATATGACCTTACCACTGAAAAGAATGGCATACAAGGGAAGACGGTCATTATCAAAACGGCTAATAAGCAATGATTAAAAAATATCCTTAAGGAGGTGATCGAGAAAATCACTTAAACTTCTATAAGCATTATTACTTGGAATTATTCATTTTTTTGTAGATTCATATTTTTTTGTAAAAATTTAATAGGGGGAAAACAAATGAAGAGATATCTGCAAAGAATAGGTCGTTCATTGATGCTTCCAGTAGCTGTTTTGCCGGCTGCCGCCATTTTGATGGGGATCGGTTATTGGATTGACCCTACTGGCTGGGGTGCCGATAGTCCGCTGGCTGCTTTCTTAATTAAAGCGGGAGCTTCTATCATTGACCATATTCCGATCCTATTTGCCGTTGGGGTAGCTTTGGGTATGGCAAAAGACAAAGATGGTTCATCCGCGTTGAGTGGATTGGTTGCCTATCTCGTCGTGACAACCTTGCTTTCTACAGGGTCCGTTGCATTACTGCAAGGAATTGATCCAGCAGATGTAGATCCGGCTTTTATAAAAATTGAAAATGCCTTTGTTGGTATCCTCTCAGGGGTAGTCGCATCGATGATGTACAATCGCTTTAGTCATGTGAAATTACCAGATGCATTAGCCTTCTTTAGCGGTAAACGACTGGTTCCAATTATGACAGCGCTTTCAATGATTATCGTATCTGCCGTATTGTTCTTTATTTGGCCTGTTATCTATTCATGGTTAGTTTCCTTTGGTAAAGGGATTAGTGAATTGGGTGCGATCGGTGCGGGACTTTATGGATTTTCTAACCGATTATTAATCCCAACAGGATTACACCACGCCTTAAACTCCGTGTTCTGGTTTGATGTTGCTGGGATCAATGACATCGGTAATTTCTGGTCAGGAAAGGGAGAAAAAGGAATTACAGGAATGTATCAGGCTGGATTTTTCCCAATCATGATGTTCGGGCTTCCAGCAGCAGGTTTGGCTATGCTTCATACAGCTAAGACAAAAAAGAAAAAGCAAGTGGCTTCCTTAATGTTAGCAGGTGGATTTGCTGCTTTCTTCACTGGTGTAACGGAGCCAGTTGAATTTGCCTTTATGTTTGTGGCTCCAATGCTTTATTTCGTGCATGCGGTTTTAACAGGTATTTCTTTAGCTATTGCTGCAACGTTCCACTGGACAGCAGGTTTCGGCTTTAGTGCGGGATTAGTAGATTTTGTTTTAAGTTTAAAAATGCCGTTAGCGAACCAGCCGTATATGCTACTCGTTCAAGGTTTGGTTTTTGCTGTTATCTACTATTTCTTATTCCGCTTCATTATTACGAAATTCAACTTAATGACTCCTGGGCGTGAAGAGGATGATGAGGAGGATTTTGAAGCAGGAGTAGCAACAGGGGAAAGTAAATTTGCGGTAATGGCCGCACAAATATACGAAGGACTAGGCGGTGACGCAAACGTTACCTCCGTTGACAACTGTGTAACCCGTCTAAGACTAGAAGTAAAAGATATGAATGCAGTCGATCAAAAGAAAATAAAAGCAACTGGTGTACCAGGGATTCATATTGTTGGACCTCAAAGCATTCAAGTGATTGTCGGAACAAATGTACAATTCGTTGCGGATGAAATGATGAAAATTCGTAACAAGAAATAAGGTCTCTATCTAATAAAAAGTAGTCAGTTATTGTGGAGAAAAACTAAAATAACAGGCTAAATAGCATTTGAATTCGCAGGTTAAACTGCACCATAAACAGTATACAAAAAGGCTCAGAGTTTATATGGCTCTGAGCTTGTCTTTTGTATCAAGCTTTTCCATTAAAGCCCCACTTTTCTTAAAATAGGTAATTAATGAAAAGAAGGGAACCCTTACAAATCAACAAAAAATCGAGTATAAATCCATTGAGATTTCATACTCGATTTCAACTGCTTTTTCTATCGTTACTCCACGCTATCAATAAAGGTATTTTATTAAGAAGGAGAGGGCTAGCACCCTTTTCTTCTTTTTATGTTTTTGCTGTGAATTAATGCCTTTTCAATCGGTCTATGACGGTGCGATCACCATAAGTTTGATAGCAATATTCAAGAAGTGACAGGCTCTAAATTTTGTGTTTTACTGTTTCTAAGCCTTCGTATAATAGAATGGGGAATGGATATGGGGAATTTTAATAAGTACATAAA
>DASQIV010000546.1:0-2985 GCA_035631415.1 Pseudoneobacillus sp.
GGTTTGAGTAAAATCAAAGCGGCTATTATTGGCTCTGGTAATATTGGTACCGATCTCATGTATAAGCTGGAAAGAAGTGAATTCATTGAGTTAACAGCAATGATAGGAATTGATCCAGAATCAGATGGTTTAAAAAGAGCTTCTGAAAAGGGGTACCTTGTGTTTTCGAATGGGATTCAAGCTCTAGTAGAAAATCCGGAAATAGCGGAAATTGTGTTTGATGCGACATCGGCAAAAACACATATAAAGCATGCGGAAATTTTGAAGGAACTAGGAAAACTTGCCATTGATTTAACACCGGCCGCAGTTGGTCCTTTTTTCTGTCCAGCTGTTGATTTACCATCTAATATGGAGCAATCCAATGTGAATCTGATTACTTGCGGTGGTCAAGCGACTATTCCAATTGTATATGCGGTAAACAGAGTAGCTGATGTTACATATGCGGAGATCGTTGCGACCATTTCTAGTAAAAGTGCAGGACCAGGCACGCGAGCGAATATTGATGAATTTACTTTCACGACGAAACGGGGAATTGAGGAAGTTGGTGGTGCTGATCAAGGAAAAGCAATTATTATACTAAACCCAGCCGAACCACCGATTTTAATGAGAGATACCGTCTATTGTGAAGTGAAAAATATGGATGAAGAAGCAGTTAGAAACTCCATTTATAAGATGGTTGATACGGTAAAGCAATATGTACCTGGATATCGCCTTAAACAAGAGCCACTATTTGATGATGAGAGGGTAACGGTATTTTTGGAAGTAGAAGGCGCTGGAGATTATTTTCCGATTTATGCAGGAAATTTAGATATTATGACGGCTGCTGCAACACGAGTAGCGGAAGATTTCGCTCGTCAATTACTCGAAGTGAAGAACGTAAACGAAGTTAGATAGAAGGCCAGGTGATAAATGATGATACGAAAAAGTGAGATACCTATTAAGATGACGGAGGTATGTCTTCGTGATGGTAGCCATGTTCTTGCCCATCAATATACGGAAGCCCAGGTACGTGAAGTGGCTCGAGCATTAGATCAAGCTGGTATGCACTATATTGAAGTCAGTCATGGAGATGGGTTAGGTGGATCGACACTTCAATATGGGAAATCATTAGTAAATGAAATGAAGCTTATTGAAGCGGCTGTGGAGGAGTGTTCGCAAGCAACAGTTGCTGTATTACTTCTTCCTGGTATTGGTACTGTTCAGGAATTAAAACAAGCCTATCAATTAGGAGCTGGTTTAGTTCGAGTGGCTACACATGTAACAGAAGCAGATGTTTCAGCTCAACATATAAGTGTCGCGCGAGAACTAGGGATAGAGACGCTAGGATTTCTAATGATGGCCCATATGGTTCCAACTGCAAAACTAGTCGAACAAGCAAAGCTAATGGAAAGCTATGGGGCACAGGCCGTTTATGTAACAGATTCTGCTGGAGCGCTTTTACAACATGAAGTTCGAGAAAAAATTTCTGCCTTACGTAACTCACTCAATATCGAAGTGGGTTTTCATGCCCATAATAACCTATCTCTTGCGGTTGCTAATACGCTTGTGGCGATAGAAGAAGGAGCTACAAGAATTGATGGTAGTGTTCGTTGTTTAGGAGCAGGTGCAGGAAATGCTCAAACTGAGGTCCTTCTCTCTGTATTAGACAGAATGGGAATGAACCTGGGGATTGATATATATAAAATGATGGACCTTGCCGAAAACATTGTGGGACCCATTCTTCCACGAGCACAGGAAATCAATAAAGGCAGTCTCGTTTTAGGGTATGCGGGTGTTTATTCAAGCTTTTTGCTTCATGCAGAACGAGCTGGAAAACGTTTTGGATTAGACCCAAGAGAAATTTTAATAGAGCTTGGAAAAAGAAAGGTCGTTGGCGGTCAAGAAGATATGATTCTTGAAGTTGCTTCAGAATTGGCGAAAGCCCGAAATGTGGGGGTGTGAACAGTGACTGTTATTCAAGGTAGGGATACAGAAATTGTAGAATATTTATATTCTGCTGAAAAAGAAAGACGAGAAGTCGTGAAGGTAACAGACCAATACCCTGATTTAAGCTTTGAAGAAGCCTATTCCATTCAGGAAAAATTGATTGAAAGAAGAGAAAAAGATGGGGCAAGAAGAATTGGTTTAAAGCTTGGCTTAACAAGTAAAGCAAAACAACAAATGATGGGTGTGCATGAGGCAATCTATGGTTATCTTACCGACGATATGCTCTCACTTGAATGGAATCCAATGGATTTTCAGCAGCTAATCCATCCAAAAGCGGAACCGGAAATTGCTTTTTTTATTAAAGAGGATTTAAGTGGAACGAACATTACAGCAGAGGATGTTTTGCGTGTTACACAATATGTGGCACCTGCAATTGAAATTATTGACAGCCGATACCAAAACTTTAAATTTACATTAGCAGATGTCATCGCGGATAACTGTTCTTCCGCAAAGTTTGTGATTGGAAGTAAGTGGATGACTCCAGATGCACTTGATTTAGCGAATTTGGGGATGATGATGACAAAGAATGGAGCTGTTGCACAGGTAGGAGCTAGTGCTGCTGTTTTAGGTCATCCGGCAACCTCTATTGCGTGGGCCGTGAACAAATTAGGCGAAATGGGAAAAGGCATTAGAAAGGGAGATATCATTTTAAGTGGTGCTATCTCTGAAGCGATTAGTTTCGAACCTCAAGATACGATACAAGTTCAATTTTCTGAACTAGGAAGTGTTTCTTTTACTTGTAAATAGAGCACGTAGTTGTAACTATGTGCTTTATTCTCTACAAGCTCTGGTTATTTATATTCTATTATCTATTCATTTAGTAATAAATGACAGTTTAATAGTTTTGAATATTCTAAAAATATCAATAAAAGTCACGGAAAATGTTAACCGTTTTACACTTCTTGTTTTTTCCAGAGATTATAATCCGATTAAGAAAAAAAAACTTGTACCAAGAGATATGTGAAAAGGGGAGATTTCTCTAAAAAAATGATAACGTTT
>DASQIV010000547.1:0-5829 GCA_035631415.1 Pseudoneobacillus sp.
AAGATAAAGGGTTAAGTAGTAGAGAAGGACATTTTGCACTTAGAGTAGAAAATTACCACGACGCACTTAACTGGTTAAAACAGAATAACGTGGCAGTTTTAGAAAAACCAAATAGCCAAAGCGGCTTCGCCCAAATATTCTGCACAGACCCAGATGGTAATTTAATCGAATTAAACGTTGACGCAAAAGATTTGAAATAAAAAGAAAGACAGACATGATCAAACATGTCTGTCTTTCTTTTATTCCGTTTCTTCCGGTTCACTTTGAACTACTTTCAGTTCGTTTCCACCTTTATTTTCAACAATATGCTTGAGAATCGATAGCTTATTACTCCAGAATTGTTCAAAGTAAGTAAGCCATTGTTTTAATTCCGTTAAAGATTCCGGTTGCAATCGATACCTTTTCTCTCTCCCTACCTTCCTCCCACTCACTAATTGAGCTTCAGACAGTATATGAAGATGTTTGGCAATCGCTGTACGACTCATCGGAAAATGAGCCGTTATTTCTGAAATAGGCAATTCTTTTTCCGAAAGTAATTTCAGTACCTCTCTGCGAGTTGGATCCGCTATCGCTTGGAAAACATCATGCTTTTGCGCTGGTGAGGACACTTAGTTCTCAACAACTTTACGAAGTTTTTCCACAATACCTGTCCAACCTTGAGACATATTGTCACGAATAACGGAGCTTTTTTGGTTCGCTTTCGGAAGGATGGCATCAGGCGTTTTCCAGCCACCATGGATAAGTGTAAACTCCGTCTTTTCACCTATTTCTTTTAAAATAAAAGAAACAAACCAACCATCTGTATCCCATGTAAAAGAAAGTTTATGAGGCTCATCTATTTCGGATACTTTACATGGAGATGGTCCAAAGGGAGATTGCAGATGAAATTCATATCCCATTTCCAATTTGAAATTATTAGGCATAAACCAAGAAGCAATTCCTTCTGAAGTTGAGACCGTATCCCATACCTTCTGAATTGGAGCATCAAATACAACGGTTTGTTTTACATCTGGCAGTGTAGCTTGATTCGTTTCCATTATTCTTCCTTCTTTCATCATTAAAATAAAACCATTTGGTTTCGCTTTATTGATTATATAAAACCTTTTGGTTTCATGTCAAGACTGATTACTCCATCATTATTTACTTTATTTTAGCATTTATGCTCTTTTTGAATTCAATCAAACGTTTGATTAAATCGGCAAAAAGGTAGGCACAATCCGCATTTGGATGGTGCCTCGTCCTTGCTTATTATTTCTCTACTCTCAAAACAATCTTACCAAACTGCTTGGCTTCTTCAAGTTCTTGATAGGCTTCTTTATATTCTTCTAAGCGATATACTTTTTGAGATAAAATTGGGTGTAGTTGCCTTTCTGAATAATAATGTATTGCGGCTTCTAAGTCTTGTTGGTTAACCATCTCGGTTTCAACAAAGTATTCTTCTGCCTGTAATTTCTCCCAATCTATTCCACCTGTTGTGGAACCGAAAACAAGCAATCTACCATTTTTTGCAAGGGATTGAATACTGCTATCGATGGATTCCTTGCCACTGCTATCAACCACAACATCTACACCTCTACCCGCTGTAAACTCTAGTACTTTTTCGGCAATATTTTGTGTTTTGTAATTAAAACCTGCTACTGCCCCCATTTCGATAGCTCGCTGAATCTTTTCATCGGATCCTGATGTAACGATTACTTTTGCACCCTTTTCCAAAGCCAACTGAAGTATAAATAGTGCAACTCCTCCCCCTACTCCTTGTAAAAGGACAGTCTCACCCTCTTTTATTTTCCCTTGTGTAACGACTGTCCCCCATGCTGTACTCAGTGCAAGTGGAATCGCAGCTGATTCTTCAAATGTTAAGTACTCTGGTTTTCTTAGAATTGCATTGGATGAAATTTTTACATACTCGGCAAAGGTTCCATCTACTGGCCCCCCGAGAAACTTATCGTTTTCCATGTCATATGGATTTAGCATGACTTCATCACCAACGTTCCAACCCGTTACCTCGGATCCTAACTCAACAATGACCCCTGCCCCATCTCCACCAGTAATTAGTTTAGTTTCTATATCTTTTAAAAAACTCCAACCATTCTTTACATAAATATCACGATGGTTTAAAGCAGCTGTCTTTATTTTGACAAGTACCTCTCCTGCCTCAAGACTTGGAACTGGCACTTCCTCTAAATTTAATGACCCTTTCACTTGCGGATTAACTGTAACGGCTAGCATAATAACACCTCTTTTTATAGATAATTTTGTCTAAATTGTTAACTTGACGGAAATAAGGTGTTTTTTGGCGGTAATAATACCAAATTTGACGGGATTCCACCACAACTTGACGGAATTAATTTGAAAACCAACAAAATAGTGAATCAAATTAATAAAAGGACCATTCATTTATAGCAAAAATAGTGTTTTATCATCTTTATCCTAGAAAAAACACTTCATATTTTATGATTTTTCTAGATATTACTGCAAAACAACACTATCTTTTAACTGCCCACCTTCATAATCCTCTAATGGACGGAATCCGATTGTTGGTAAATTCTCGATATCCCCCATTCGTTCTTTTAAAAGTAGCAAATATTCTTTTCGTTCTTCTTCACTTACACCAGATGGGACGATGAAGGGCTCAATTACCTCCATTCCAGTGAAATATAAAATTTCATGTTGAAAGTTAAATAAACGTTCATCCATTTTGCCTTTTAATCCTTTCGCACCATAGCTCTCTAAATGTTTTCCACCTGTTGTAAAAGAGAGCATGGCCTTCTTCCCTTTCAAGTTGCCATGATTGTAAACTCCTGGACCGTACGCAAACCCGGCTGCAAATACTCTGTCGAACCAGCCCTTCAAAATGGCTGGCGCTGATGTCCACCACATTGGGAATTGAAAAATGATATAATCTGCCCAATCTACTTTTTCTCGTTCCACTTTTAAATCCTCTGGCACATCATCAAGATTCTTTGGTACAACTACATCGCTTAGTTGGGCCACAGGGTTAAAGTTCATCCCGTATAAATCAGAAACTTTTACCGATGCTCCTCTATTAACTAATGCTTCCACAGCCGCATCTTTAAGAGCCGCATTATACGATTTCGGAGATGGATGTGCATATACAATTAATACGTTCATTACAATCTTCCTCCATTTCAACAATCTAACACATTTATTTTTGTTCTATTTTTATAGAACTTTATTAAAAGTTCATTATAATACACATTTTGGATATTACAACTTTTTTCCACATTTAATATTTTTTTCTATTATGATAGAATAATCGCAAGAGGTGAAACAAATGGGATATAGAGTGGTTTTTGAGTTTTCACCATTATACGAACTGGTGAATAGCCTTCAATTATTTCTTTCAAAAAAATCAATTAAAAATGTGGACCTTGGTGCCGAGTGGATCAAGGAAGTTCAAGAAAGTTTTGATGCTCACAACGTAGACTTGGGAAATCCTAAGGATCTTCCTTGTTTCAGTTATTTATATTTGTTAATATGGCAATCTCCTGAAAAAGAGAATGTCGGTGCCTTTATTAATTGGCTTCGCTCCCTCCAACCAGGTCATCTTTATGAAAAATTATTTTCATATGAATCAGAATCTTTACCAAGCAATTTAGTTACAATTAGAGATCAATATGTTGCCCTTATTAAATTATGGAATGATCTCTATTTTTCAAAAATAGATTCTTCCATTTTTGATTTGTTAAGGGAGTCCGTAATCGAATGGGAAGGGAAGTCTCTCACTGAGGATCCGATTTCATTTGTAGAGAAGGTTTCCGGTGGCTTAAAAATTGAGGATTACGATGGATTGGAGCAGGTGATTCTCACACCCTCCTATCATATGAACCCGCTTATCACGATTAGTAAATACAAAAACATGGCACAAATCTTATATCCGGTTGATCGACCAGAAGAGGATCCTAATCAACCTTCTAAAAAATTAGTACGTATCACAAAAGCATTAGCCGATGAAAATCGTCTGCGCATTCTTAAACTTTTAACAGAAGGTCCAAAAACATTCACCGAAATCTTAAAGCATTTCGATGTTTCAAAAAGTACGGTCCATCATCATGTCATGCTGTTACGTACGGCAGGACTCATTAGTGCCTATCATACAGATGAGTGCTGCAGCGAATCATTTGTGTATCGCCCCATCGGGATGACTGAGTTGACTGAACAATTTAATGAGTATATAAAAAAATAAGCTGCCGAATTGGCAGCTTTTTTTTAACAATAGTAGATACTTGTCTAAACAAATAATTCACTAAAGCATGTTATATAATAAAAAACGAAATGAGGTTTTACATGCTTTCAGATCAGATCATTTCTAGTGGATTAAAATTTCTAGGAACGAGTTACGTCTTTAACGCTCCTCCTTTTCGAACAGATATGTTTGATTGCAGCTCATTTACTCAATACATTTTCGGGATTTATGGAATTCCACTTCCTAGAAGTTCACGCCGACAATTTAAAGTCGGTGTCCCCATCTCGTTGGAAAATATTCAGAAAGGAGATTTACTTTTCTTCACAACCAAACCTCGTAGAAATGAAAAAGGCATTAATAAAATTGGACATGTAGGCATTTATATGGGAAACAATCTAATTCTGCATACTTATCGACAATCTAAGAAGGTGACCATTTCCGAATTAAACACCTATTGGAGATCCTCATTGATAGGGGCTAGAAGAGTGATATAAAGATAGCTTTAAAAGTAGTTTTTGTTTATGAAATCATTTTTCTCTTCACTCTTAAGATTTCTTTTCCTGACGATTTTACTTTGCTTGGCAATTAGACATTGCTCCAAGGTTATGTGAGGAAGAAAAGAAGGAGATATCGGAAACATTAAATTTTTCCGGTCATTGTTATGAGCAAAATCCTTTTTTCTCGTATTCAAGTTAAAATAAGGACCAGAAGGGTCTGCGTGGACAAATCTTTCCCATGCTACACTGTATCTCTTAAACAAAACATGACCGATTTCATGGGCTAGCGTGTAACGACCCTCTGCCTTATCCGTTAACAAGATGCGACCAAACAATTCGTAATCTGTCTTATTTTTAAAATAAACTACTTCTGTTCCACCGACTCCGATTACATTTTTCCCTTTTCCTTCAGCCAAATACTCTCCACATAAATAAACAACATAGATGCCTATTTTATTCCCCGTTGCATTTCTTGCATTTTGGATGAGTGAATTAATCTGTTCATTTTTAAACACTTTATCTGATGGAATAGTATTAGCGTTAACAACTAGATTGCGTTTACTAAAATAAATTCCCTTTAAAACAAAATGGATACACCCTTTCCATGCACCATTAGCATTTTTTATATCTTGTTTTACTCTACTAATATTGGTACTAGGATTGGCACCATTTACAAAGAACGCATACACATCAACTGTTTGGGTAGCCAATTCAATTAACCCCTTTTCATTTATACTACTATAGTTTATTCATTTGCTAGACATGCTGTATAGGTAATGAACTTAGTGAAAAGGCAAATAAAAAAGTCCTGAAATCAAATGTTCAGGACTTTTTTTCAATGTTTAAACAAAGCTTTTTGGCGTTTCATCATCAGCTCCTCCAACGTACCTGAACCGAGCAAAACGCCGGATACAATAAACAATAATCCCAACAGATGATGCTGGGTAATTTTTTCACCTAACATAACAGCGGAGGCCACCATCGAGAAAAAGGTATTTAAATTTAGAAAAATCGAAGCCTCTGCTGCACCAATTTTACTAATAGAATAATTATAGATCATATGCCCCAATGCCGTTGCTACGATTGCTGATATAAAGAATGCTCCCCAAATACTCAGAGGCAGAC
>DASQIV010000548.1:0-7237 GCA_035631415.1 Pseudoneobacillus sp.
ATTTTCGTGATGTATATTAAGTGTTTTAAGTGCTGCTTTTAGATTCTCGTTCATTTTATTATCATCCTTCGACTTTAACTAAAAACAAAACCTAAAACTTACTAGAATATATGTAAATTTAGTATTAATTATTGAAAATAACTTTATGTATAGTAAAAAAATTTAGTGCGCATTACGATGATGCTATGCATTAAAAGAGAGAGTTCTTGATCAACTAACGAGAGCTTTAGTGAAAAATAATAGGTCTTTTTTATGCAGTAAGAGGTGGCTTTAAAAAACAAATTAATACGGGATTCTTCATAATTAGAAGAATCCCGTATTTAATTTATTACTCGATTCGATGAGCTTGAATATCTCGTCAGTCTACAAAAATATCAGTACCTGGTTCTTCTTCTTCATCTCTAAAGGTTGCACAACAATTATCATTATCAAAGTTTCTAAAAATTACATCTTCCAAGATGATTCCACCAGATAGAAAAACATCAACCTCTGTTCCTGCACGCAATCTTCTTAAAATATCACACACACATTTATCACATCTTCTTCTCCGACTAGAGCTAATACGGTTATGATGGCGGCTAATACCCATAGCTAAACGCCTCCTTTCATTTTTTTAAAATTCATTGCATTAATAAGCTATGAAATAAAAGTTTAAAATGAAATGGACAAACAGATTGGTAATAAGATACATTTTTAAACAATTATATATTGATCAACAACTCAAAAATGTATTTTTGTTAAGGAGCTAACGGTGAGCTATCCTTCCATAACATGGATCTTAAAAAGGCAAAAATATTCAAGTTTTTATACATAACTTGTTTATCTTTGGCTTATTTTCATTCCTTATAGGAGTCGAGGTAAGTTGAATAAAAAGGAGAAGTTTTTTATAGGTATAAATAAATTGATAAATTGGGGAGTGAAATAAATGGGGCTTAGAACAGCAAATGTTGGAGATTGGAAGGGAATTTCCTTGTTGTTAAACCAGTTGGAATATCCAGATACTGAGACATTTATAAAACAAAAAATTGCCACACTTGTTATGGATCCGAATGAGGAGTTACTGGTTTATGATGAAGATGAAAGGGTTATTGCTTTAATTTCCATTCATTTTATACCTCAATTAGCTGTTAAAGGAGATTTCGCAAGGATAAGTTATTTTGCAGTTGATACAAACATAAGAAGTAAGGGGATAGGACGTAAGATTGAAGAATATTGTACTGATTTAGCTACTAAAAGAAATTGCGATAGAATTGAAGTGCATTGCCATTCAAGGAGAGAAGATGCACATAGGTTTTATATGCGACAAGGGTTTACTGAATCCCCAAAATACTTTATTAAAATGTTACCCCAATGTGACTAACTTCTGTATTCTTCTTCAACTAACGAAAAGCTTTCCTTCCATAAGTACGAATCTTATTAAGCAAAAATATTCAAGTTTTTATACATATTTAATTTCCAAATACAAAATAGCTGAATTGTATCAACAAATAAAAACAGTCCAATTAATATGCTAATTGGACTGCTTTTATTTGTTTCTTTTTTTTACTTTGTAATCGAAAAACCGAACCAATTACTAAATTTTAGCTCTCTTTTATTACCAAAACCCTAATTTCACATTCATCTTAATTAGCAATTGACAATGGACTTGGTACAAAGGATTTCTCTTCCTTTTGAAGTTTGCCTTCAGCTTTTAGGATTTTAATTAGTGTGTTTGCTGCAATGGGATCAAATTGAGTTCCGATATTTCTAGTTAGTTCATTGGCTGCTGTTTCTATCGATAATTTTTGTCGGTACGACCGATTCGTGGTCATAGCATCAAACGCATCTGCCACTCCTAAAATTCGTGCACCCACTGGAATGTCGGATCCTTTTAATCCTCTAGGATAACCTTTTCCGTCCGATCTTTCATGATGATATAAAACCATATCCGTTATTCCAAGCTCCTGAAGACGATGAATATCCTTTACAATCCTATGCCCATCTTCTGGATGTTTTTTCATTACCTCATATTCCTCTTCTGTCAGTCTTCCTTCTTTTTGAAGGATAGCATCAGGTATACTGATTTTTCCAATGTCATGAATAAGCCCGGCCAAATAAATAGAATTGATTTCCTTCTCAGATAATCCCATGTCTTTGGCAATGCTTTTTGCATAATTTGCTACATTGCTAGAATGATATGCGGTATATGGGTCTTTAGCATCGATTGTTTTTGCTAGCGAGAAAACGGTATTTAAGAATAAATCCTCTTGTTCATTTTTGTCATTGTAGTTTCGAGATGAAATCGAAACTATTCTTCGAACAACTAACATTAATCCCACAAATGCTGCAATGACTGATAAAAGAAATGCATCAGGAGATTTCGATATCATCAATGTTCCAAGTAAAATACTTCCTAAAATAACTAAGAGTTTGTTTTGAACCGGCATTAATGATAGTAAAACAACAGGAAATGCATATAAGGCCAACAGAAATGGTGAATCAAAAATATGATTTACCACTATAGAAGCAATACCAATTAACACTAAAATTGTCCTTAAAAAGGAACTATATTTTTTAAAGGAAAATGGACAAAATTCATCTCCCTTTTTACAACTTTTCCACTCATTATGCATTAGAAAGTTCTCCTTTATTTACATAGTACTAATGTACTAAATTTCTCATACGGACCTTTCATTGTCAATCATGTGGCATATAAACAATCAACTTTTAAAATTATAAGGTGGATAGTTCCTAGCTACTTGAAACCTATCAAAAAGAAAAAAAGAGATGGTTTCCCATCTCTTAGTCTCAACTTAATTTTGAATGATTTGTTTACCTTTTAGCCTCTTTTTTAAAGAAAGAGTGGATTGAACCAGAATGAGGATAAATAAAATAGAACCTAGCATTTGAAAACTCACATGTATAGAAAACAGTTTCGAATAGTATCCAAAAAGAAGGCCAACCACGATACTAATGGCATTGTTAATAAAGGCTGATACGGAACTTATCGTAACTCTTAGTTCATCAGGAGACTCATCTTGAATAAACCCAGAGTATACAACGGTTAGCACCTCTAATATTCCTATTGCAAGCATAAGGAATAAGACTCCCCACCATTTGGTAACCGTTCCAAATAGGATGATAGAAAGACCCGGAATTAGGAAGAACAAAGCATAATAATATGGTTTCTTAAGCAGCTCTTTTATTCTCTCAGCAAAAAAACCTGAAACCGCAGAGATGACCGTAATACCTAAGCTAACCAATCCAAAATATTTTACACTTATCCCTTGATCAGGATAGACTAACATACTCATTTCGTGAAGTTGACCATATAAAACAGCTCCAATTATGGCACTAACAAGTATGACATTTTTTAATTGACAGTTTTTCCAAGTAATATCTAGCCCTGTTTTCAAATGACTGAACATGGAAGAAAATTTCATCTTTTCAGACGCTCGCACTAAGCTTTTTGGTTCATATAAGTTTAAGATTAAGACTATGGCAATGGGGTATCCAACTAACGATAGCCAGTAGTTCATTTCATATCCAAAACGATCTGCAATAAACCCTCCCATAATGGCAGCGATCCCTGATATAGCATATTTGATAAATTTCAACCGTCCACTTACCTGAACATAGGAAGCTTCTTTATTGTCCTCTTTTAATGTTTGATAAAGAATAGACTCCATTGTTCCAGACCTTAATGAACCACCCAATGCAGCTGCAAAATAAGCTAAACCAAACATTGGGAAGCTATGTGAAAAAATCGTTACAAAGAACTCGAAAAAGCAAATAGCTAATCCCAGTGCCAGTGTATATTTCTTTTTCCAAAGGTCGGCTATTACTCCTGCTGGTATTTCAAAAATAATACTAAATAACGAATAAAGGATTAAAAGATATTGCATTTCAAGAACAGAAAGTCCTCGTGACTCAGCAAAAACTCTTTCAATAACATATGCAAAAATAAACGACTGAAAAATGGTAATGTGAAAAATGAAATGAATATTATGTTTAACCTTGCTCATAAGCTCCTCCTTTAATTGACCGAGATTGGAATAGTAATCTTAGTCAACTATGGAGGAGGCCTCGGTAGAACCGATCAATATCAACTGCTACCTTTGTTAAAAACCATGTTAAAAGCCCTCCTTTGTTGTATATCCTCCAATAAATTCCATATAACTTATTTTAGTATGATGTTCTTATCCTTTGCAATACCAATTTCATTGAAGCAAATGGACGGAACTCATGCCTCACCATTCTTTCAGAATGAAGCACGAGTTCCGTCCCTATTGTTTCAACCTAGTGGTCGCGGTTCACCATATAATTTA
This sequence comes from Pseudoneobacillus sp., assembly GCA_035631415.1. GTDB lineage: Bacteria > Bacillota > Bacilli > Bacillales > Cytobacillaceae > Pseudoneobacillus. Next base: position 4,308 of record DASQIV010000548.1, read on the forward strand.
ATAAATGCTTTAGAAATGTGATATTGCGTGGTAGCTCTTGCAGTGCTTCTATAGCTAAACAGTAATGTTCCCACATTTCTTTTTTTGCACCTTCCAAGCCTAGGATGGAGACAAAAGTAGAATGATTGTTTTCAGCATCTTTCCCTATGGATTTCCCTAGTAAACTATGATTACCTTCCACATCAAGCAGGTCATCCTTTATCTGAAACGCAATGCCGGCATGATGGGCGAATTTTTTCAAAACTTTCACCTCGGTCTCTTTTGCTTGAGCGAGAATGGCTGGCATGATTAGGGAAGCTTCGAAAGCAAGTCCTGTTTTATAAAAGCACATAGTATTCAAGTCTTCTAATGTTAGTTTTTTTCCTTTAGAATCCAAGTCCATTGCCTGCCCCATACACATCAACTCTGTCATTTGAGCCGAATATTGAATCAATTTGAGAACCGTTTTTGAATCAAACTGGTCGAGAGACGCTTGTTCCCGGACCGCCTTTTGTGTCAAAAAGAGGCCCGTTAATTCCGCTATCGCCATGTTATATACCTTATGAATGGTTGGACGCCCTCTTCGAATGGACGCATTATCCTGGGATGGCAGGTCATCGAAAATGAGCGATGCCGTATGCATATATTCCAAGGATTTCAAAAGTGGAACGATAGCCGATTGATTTAATCCATATTCGTTAACTCCCATAAACCAAGCCACTATGGGCCTTAGTCGTTTCCCATCACCCTCAAGACTATAATTAGCAGCATCAATAATGGACTCTTTTAACAAAGATACGTTTTCGAAATGTGGGATACTTAAAGTACTGTTTATTTCTTTCCGCACTGTTTCAATCGTATCTAAAAATTCTTCCTGTTCTTTCCGTTCATTTTTCAGATTAGTAATGATATGATCCCGTAGTAGTTTATCAAAGAAATCAATATCATCCGCTTTGCTTACAAGCTGCTGAATGAGGCGATGGAAGTTCGGATTTCCAGAAGCAAACAGCTTCATCACTTCGGTATATTTATTTTTTCCCATTCGTTCTTTATATCGCTTAAGCCCATTTATAGCACGATCTAGAATCACATCACAGGTCTTTGGATCAGAGTGATACACATTATGAATTAAATGACTAATAACCGTCCAGTATAATTCAAAGGGATTGATTAGGTCCCTACGCTTATGGTGATATTTCATATAATACGTATAAGGTGTTACGGCACCATCCTTCATATCATCAAACATATCAGCAAAATCATCCGCCAGCTGATTATATATACCATAATAGAAAGTTCGGTTATCAAAGCCTTCATCCTCAGTAGCACTAAGGACAGAACGGACAATCAAACGGGATGAGGATGATTTTAAAATGATAGGTATATAGAGCTCTTCATTGGTATAGTTGGGATTGGAGAGGTCCTTTAGACGGTCCACTTCCTGAGAATGAAAAAATACATAGGACTGGTCGAAAAATAATTTCCTGGTTTCTTGGCGCTGATGAGATTTAATATATGTATAGGCCTCTCGGAGTTCCGAATGAATATAACCTATCAAGTTCTTGTTAGGTCCGGTCCATACACCCAATTTCGGTACATTTCCTGTGACCAACGTTGTCCGGATCAAATCAGAATATCTTTCCTTCTCTTTTTCTGACAAGACATTGGCATCGAGAAGATCGTCAATGAAGGGATAAGTCAGGCCATAGGAGTATCCTAGTCTAATTGCTTCATCCAGTTTTTCAGTACGTTCCTTAGGGGAAATCCCCTCACCCATCTCTTCCATCACATGCAAAATGACTCCGGCTATGATTTTAATCAACTTTCGCTGGGCGTGCTCAGCATCCATTCCCTTTGGAATATTGGATGATACCGTCTTGAGTTTGTGTATTAGCCAGATGATGGTGGATTCGATCCCTTCTCCTTTGGCCCACCGATACATTCCAGCCATGCTAAAATCTTGAGCTTTGTCTCCGCTTTCTTTCGTCAGGTGATTTTTCAAATTGTCAACTAAACGTCGTACCCTGTCCTGTGTTTCAGGTGAGTCTAATGCTTTGCCTAGGTCTCGCATAAAAATATAGGAAATGCTTCGATCTAGATAGTTATCTAGTTTACCTGTGTAATCCAGCCATTGGATGTAACTGTGATATCCCTTAGAAGTAGATTTTCCTTTTCCTCGTGAAAAAAAAGACAGCAATGATGAATGAATATGGTTCTGTTTCCACGATTGAAAATCTTTCGTTAACGTGGGAACGTAGCTTTTTTTCATAACCTGAACATACAGTGATTGAAAATAATGAGCAGCCTTCTGCTCAGCCAACCGATAGCATGTGTCGGCATTTTTAATGGATTCCTCGTTCATACGATACCCTACCCCTAATTATGGTCATTTATCCTCGACATAGTTCCTTTAAAACGATCAAATAATACTTATGTATAATCCTAAAATATCATCTTTATCACTTTTATGCTTACTTTTGGTTATTAAAATATTTATCTTAATAAAGACATAAAAAAACGTCAGACACCTTTCTTGGAAAAAGTAATCCACAAACAGTGCCTGACGCCAAGATTTAATTAATGCTTCTTTTTCTTCTTTTTATTTCCTTTTTCTTTACCTATTTTAAATTTACCCTTCTGCTTTCCATGAGACTGTTTTATAATAGGTTCCGGTTTTGGCGGGATATCTCTAGAACCTTGTATATAAAGGTCATTTCCCACTCTATACACATCGCTTGGCTGTTTGAAACTGGATTTGTCTGTTCCAAATGCCTGCATCATTTTTTTAAACATAAGCTGAGAAATATGGGTAGTATCTCCAACCATATAGTTCCCAGAACCATTTTTCGGATAACCGGTCCAAACGGACATGGTATATTGTGGCGTATAGCCAGTAATCCAGCTATCATTTGTTACGTCAGCTGGATATCCATATTTCGAACGGGTTTTCT
>DASQIV010000549.1:0-3974 GCA_035631415.1 Pseudoneobacillus sp.
AAAATTCTTTTGGCATTGTCGGAAGTTACTTGGGCAATTTCCTCCAATGTCATCCCTTTTATTTCAGCAATTTCTTCAGCCACTAATTTTACATAGCTAGGCTCATTTCGTTGCCCACGAAAAGGGTGTGGTGTTAAATAAGGACAATCTGTTTCTATTAATAATTTATGCAATGGAATCTCAAGTGCTACTTCCTTTGGTTTTTTTGCATTTTTAAACGTGACTGGTCCTCCTAAAGAGATATAAAAATTCATTTCAAGACATTGTTTAGCAACCTCAACACTTCCACTAAAACAATGCATAATCCCACCAACCTCGTCTGCCCCTTCTTCTCTCAAGATATCAATAATATCTGAAGTGGCCTCACGATTATGGATTACGATGGGAAGCTTTACTTTTTTAGCTAAACGTATTTGTCTTCTAAAAACTTCTTTTTGTATATCATGAGGTGACTTATCCCAATGATAATCTAAACCCATTTCACCAAGAGCCACTACTTTAGGATGACTTGCTAATTCCTCAATCCAAGCTAAATCTTCGTCAGTCATATCAATCGCATCAACTGGATGCCAGCCGACACAAGCATAAATAAAATCATGTTCCTCCGCTAGTTCCATAGCTCTAGTAATAGTTAATCGATCAAATCCAACCACTACTATATTAGAAACTCCCGCTTCACGAGCTCTTTTCATTACCTCATGCAAATCTTCACTATATTGTTCAGCATTTAAATGTGCGTGTGTATCAAATAACATGAAATGTCTCCCTTAATACTTATTTTAAGCCCTTTCCCCATCATAATATTACCTGAAATATGACTATTTATGAACAAATAACTCTTTTGAGACCTTACCAACTAACTAAATACAAAAAAAACATAGAAATGCCTCACAATTGTTTCATGTGGAACATTTCTATGTATGAGTCTTAACTGGGAATTCGTTTAAAACGCCTTCTCACATTTACTTTACTTTGGAACCTAAAGGTAATGATTCTGCAATCGTTGCAAGAGATAAAGTTCCATCCATTGAACCAGCTAAGATCATTCCTTGAGAAAGTTCTCCCCTTAAAGTGACTGGCTTTAAATTGGTTACACAAATAACTTTTCTTCCAATTAAATCCTCTGGTTTATAATATTGAGCAATTCCTGAAACTACTTGTCTTTTTTCGTAACCTAAATCTAGCTGTAATTTTAGTAGCTTGTCTGCTTTTTTAATAGGTTCTGCATGAATGACCTGTGCCACTCGCAAGTCTACCTTCATAAAGTCATCGATTGAAATTTCTTCAACTTCTGGTTTCTCGACAACAGGTTCACTCTTTACTGAATTTCCCTGCATTTGATTCTTAATATATTCAACTTCCTCTTGGAGTTCTAGTCTAGGGAAAATAGGATCTCCCTTTTGCGTTTTAACACCAGTTGGAATGACTCCAAAATTCTCTAAGCTTTCCCATGATTGATAGCTAGTATCTGTTAATCCTAATTGAGCAAAGATACGGTTTGGAGTTTGTGTTAAAAATGGCTTTAAAAGTACAGCAGTTCGACGTAGGGATTCAGCTAAATGGGCCATAACACTACTTAATTTTTCATGAGTCGAATCGTCCTTCGCTAATGCCCAAGGTTGTGTTTCATCGATATATTTGTTTGTTCGACTAATCAATTGCCACACATTCATTAAGGCTACAGAGAACTCCATATTTTCCATTGCTTCTTCGTATTTTACTAACGTACTTTTATTCATCTCAAGTAATAGATCATCAAACTCTGTTACTGACCCATTATAAACTGGAATCTCACCATTAAAATATTTGTCAATCATTGCAACTGTGCGATTTAACAGGTTTCCAAGGTCATTTGCTAGGTCAAAATTAATTCTTTCCACAAAACCTTCTGGTGTGAAAACTCCATCAGAACCAAAAGGTACTTCTCTTAAAAGATAATAGCGAAGAGCATCTAGACCATAACGGTCAATCAACATCACAGGATCAACTACATTCCCTTTTGATTTTGACATTTTCCCTTCTTTCATTAACAACCACCCATGAGCAAAAACCTTCTTTGGAAGTGGTATATCAAGTGCCATTAACATAATCGGCCAATATATCGTGTGAAAACGGACAATCTCCTTCCCAACTAGATGAACATCCGCAGGCCAGTAATTTAAATAATTAGAATCGTTATCCGTACCATAGCCTAATGCACTAATATAATTCGATAAAGCATCAATCCAAACATAAATGACATGTTTAGGATTACCTGGGACTTTAACTCCCCAATCAAAAGTAGTTCTTGATACCGCTAAGTCCTCAAGTCCTGGTTTAATAAAATTATTAATCATTTCGTTTTTGCGAGACTCAGGTTGGATAAAAGTAGGATTTTCCTCATAGAATTGCAAAAGGCGATCTGCGTACTTGCTCATTCTAAAGAAGTAGGATTCTTCTTTCACTTTTTCAACAGGTCGATTACAATCCGGGCAATTCCCTTCTACTAACTGACGATCAGTATAATAGGATTCACAAGGTGTACAATACCAACCTTCATATTGATCGATATAAATATCATCTTGTTCCATTAATCTTGCAAATATTTTTTCTACTACTTTTTTATGACGATCCTCTGTTGTTCGGATAAAATCATCGTATGAAATATCAAGTTTCTTCCAAAGGTCTTGGATTCCCGCTACAATTTCATCTACATATTGTTGTGGGGAAATACCCTTTTCAGCTGCATTTCTTTGGATTTTTTGGCCATGTTCGTCTGTACCTGTTAGGTACATAACATCAAAACCACGTAAACGTTTGTACCTTGCCATAGCATCTCCCGCTACGGTTGTATAGGCATGTCCAATATGTAAGTTTCCGCTTGGATAATAAATAGGAGTGGTAATATAAAATGTTTTTAATTTTTCCTCCATTGAACTTCCTCCTTTTAAAAATGAATCAAATCGTTATCGAAAAGCTCTTTCCTTTTTATATAGAAAGAGCACTTAACAAACGTATCACTATACGTCATCATTACCTCTTATATCAACAAAATATACCTAAAATTCTTAGAATGTGCAACAATGGTTCAACTTACCAATCTAACTATCCCCAAATATCTACCAATGATTACGAATCATATATTGTCGAATACATATCGACAAATTTGTAGAAAATTGTCGAATAATCATTGATATCATGAAGCATATTACTATTCAATTTCCAGTCTAATTTCTATATTTTACAATTTTGTGACAGATAATCAACTATAAAACCTTGATAATATAAGGATTTTACAGAAAATAAATTTATTCCAATATTTTTCATTAAATTACAATTGACGTTTTTGGGAATCGCTGGTATTATTAATTCGTGAAGAAATTTGTCGAATTATGACGAAATAAAACAATAGATATAATATTTAATTTTGAGAGGAGAAACAAAAAAATGAAATCTACTGGTATTGTTCGTAAAGTTGATGAGCTTGGTCGTGTAGTTATTCCGATTGAATTAAGACGTACACTTGGTATTGCTGAAAAGGATGCATTAGAAATTTATGTTGATGATGATCGTATCATCTTAAAAAAATATAAGCCAAACATGACTTGCCAAGTAACTGGTGAAGTATCTGATAGCAATGTTGCCCTTGCAGGTGGAAAACTAATCTTAAGCCGTGAAGGTGCAGAACAATTATTAAATGAAATTCAAAATGCGTTTACTGTAGCTAAATAATAGCCAACTAAAGAATAGCCTCTCCACTTGGAGAGGCTATTCTTCTATATGATACGCTTGATAAACATCCCTTTTATGTAATCCACGATCTTTTGCAGTAAGTTTAATAGCCTCTTTTGAAGGTAAACCTTTGACTGATACATAGTGCTCTACATGTTCTTCAATGGTTAATGATTGCCACCAAGAGATACTATCTACCCCTTCAGGTGCTTCAGAAGCTCCCTCAATAATCAAACAAAATTCTCCTCGTACTTCATCTTCTG
>DASQIV010000550.1:0-4648 GCA_035631415.1 Pseudoneobacillus sp.
ATTATGGTATTTCCGAAAATCATAATAATGCAATGGAACAAGTTATTGGTAAAGAGATTACACCTTTTGAGAGTGCTGGATTACAACGTGTACCATTATTCATTCGTGTACCAGGTGCAGAAGGTGGCATAAACCACGAATACGGTGGTCAGGTTGATATTTTACCAACACTGCTTCACTTACTAGGAACAGACACAAAAGACTATGTTCAATTTGGAACAGACCTATTATCCAAAAAACATGATGATTTAGTGCCTTTCAGAAATGGTGACTTTGTAAGTTCTACGATCACTTCTGTAGATGGTAAATACTATGATTCCAAAACAGGTATGCCATTAGAAGAAGACAAATATGCAGAGGCAGAAACTTTGCATAAGAGTGCTGAGCAAAAATTAGCCTTATCTGATAGAGTAGTTAATGGTGATTTATTACGATTCTACACTCCAGAAGGTTTTAAACCAATAGATCGTACAATGTATGACTATAATAAAGAATCCCTAGAGGATGACACAAAGAATGAATAGAAAGAAGGCTATCTAAGAATTTCTTAGGTAGCCTTTTTTTGTAAAAAGTTATTTTGGATATATCTTGAAAGCAGTTACTAACCTGTTCAAATGAAAATCCACTTTCATCATCCGCTTTTCGAATTTTTAACTTCAAACAAAGAAATGTTATCTTGTGGTAAAATATCGGCATTGGTGAAAATTAGGGATCTTATGAAAAGGATATAGTGGTTATGCTGGTAAGGGAAAAAATGACCTGAGGAGCGGAGTGAAGTGAAAACGGAAAAAGAAAAAATGATTAATGGTGAACTATATCAAGCGGCAGACCCAGAATTAATAAAAGATAGAGGGAATGCACGAAGATTAACTAGATTATTTAATCAAACTACGGAAACAGAAGAAAACAGACGTACTGAAATTTTAAAAGAATTGTTCGGTTCAACTGGAAAAAGTCTATACATAGAACCAACTTTTCGATGTGATTATGGTTATAACATTCATGTTGGTGAGAATTTTTATGCAAACTTTGATTGTGTATTTTTAGATGTATGTGAAATCAAAGTTGGGGATAACTGGTTCATTGCCCCAGGTGTACATATCTATACTGCAACCCATCCATTAAATGCAACTGAAAGAATATCTGGAGTTGAATATGGTAAACCAGTAGAAATAGGTCATAATGTTTGGATTGGAGGTAGAGCTGTTATTAATCCAGGTGTAACTATAGGGGATAATGTTGTCATTGCATCGGGGGCGGTGGTAACAAAAGATGTCCCGGATAATGTATTGGTTGGTGGAAATCCAGCAAGGATTATTAAAAAGATTGAGGTATAGTGAGCGCCATATATTTGGAAAGACGAGACGAGCAAATACTCGTAGAGTTGAACGTAAATCGTTAAAAGACGAGCATGTATATCAAAAATTGAGAAAATATTTATGGATTTGACCTGAAATTTGAATTGGCTATACTAAAACACGCTCCTTTCTTATAAAAAAGTGTTTTCTCATTGATTGTTGTTATTCGTATGATCTTATACCAATGTTAAATTTCAAAAAATCCCTTAATACAAATAGAAAAGAGAGCAAGACTTCCAAAAGAAGTTCATAAGCTCTCTTTTTTTTATAGCGATTTTACATACTCTGTAACCATTTCAACCGTTACGAACTTTCTAGTTGGTATGAATCGCAGATTTATTAGATTGATCATTTTTGTTACTTCATTTATTTTATCAGTTGTAAAAGGCTTGCCTTGTTTGCATAATTCAACAGCCTCTTCAATATAGTATTCACGTTTTTGGTCAAGAGCTAAAAACTCTTTATAAGTTTCATGTTGTTTTGAAGCATGTAAAGCTAATTCTTTATGTACACTCATCCTGTCACCCCTCAAAATATGTTACTTCGTCATTATATCATAACCATAAGGCAGCGATGAGGAAAAAACGTTAGGCATCACTAGCCTGCTGTTTACGCCATTGTTTTTCTAAAAATTTCTTGAATTTTTCTTGAGTATAAACACTTTTGCTTAACCTCTCAACCCTAAATGGGCTTTCTAAATATTTGCGGGTCTGATAATTCATCGTAATTAATTTCCTGTATTTTTCATCCTGATAGATATCATAAAACCAAGAATGATTAGTTAATTCTTTAATATGAAGGTCAACTAATCGGGTGTCTAGACTTCTATATTCAAAACTGGGAGTAATCGAATCCAATAAGATTCCAAGTATATATTTAATTTTTGACATAATCATCCTCCTAGAATCTGATAGGCATTTTTTTCTTGTTACAGGGAAAAATAAGGAATATGACAGTGTAATAAGGAGATCTACGATGGCATTACCAATATCGATTATCTTAGCAGTGTTCATTTCATATGTTGCTTTTTTTATAAAAAAAAGAATGTCTTTCTTACTAAACTCTATTTTGTTTATGCTAATGGTGGTTGCAACAAGGAATTATATTACCATCATGTCATTACAACTAAAAAACATAGAAACCACTAAAGATCAATTCTTATTTTTATTTTTACTTATTCATAGAGAAATTATAATCCCCTTATTAGTTCTTATTTTTTGTAATTTATATCTACTGTCTAAAGGTTGGAGAAAGAAACTGGGTGTCTCTATCCTTATACTAGGTACTTTGCAGGCTATGGATGTTCTTTCTATATATTTCAAAGTAGAGAAGTTTCTCAAATGGAATATTCTAAGTGATTTAATTATTAATATTGGTTACATGGTAATTGGATTAGGACTAAGCAAGCTGTTATTATTTCTTTCAAAACGGGAAGGTAAAAAACATGAACGTAGTTTATGAAAAATCATTCGATGCGAATGAATGGATGGTGATCATAAGTCTCATTATCTGTGGTTTAGCGATTTGGTTGATGCCAAAAATATTTACTCTTTTAGAAGGGTGCGCGCATTTTATATATGGCTTCTTTATTGGAATGTTTTATGATCATACCATCAGTGTGAAACCGTGGGATTATTACGATGTAAATGATAGTTCGGCCTATCAATTTATGGATTTTTTAAGCTATATTATGTATGGTCCATATGGCTACTTTTTTATATATTTTTACAAAAAAATAAACGTTAAAGGATTTTGGCATATTCCTTATGTGATTATCTGGAGTACCTTTTCTCTTTTAATGGAGTGGATGGGGCATAAACTCGGATTGTTTCATTATGAAAAGGGTTATAAAATGCATTGGTCTATCCCTATTTATCTTTTAGCTCAGACTATACAAATCATTTATTACCACATCATTAAAAGTACATCTGCTAGTGTTTAAAGGGCCCCTTGAATTTAGCGGTCCTATTTTTTTTATTAAAAAATATCCCATAAACAGTTTGAATTTAAAAGTAAAACGATTCAAAGTCTTTTGAAATGATATTAATTTTTCCTGAAAATGGATTTAAAATGGATATATTGAAGAGGAGGATGAAAAATGACTTTAGATATATTTCCAACTAACACAGCTTTAATTATTGTTGATGTCCAGAAGTTTTTTGAAAATCCAAGATGGGGAAAACGTAACAATCCTCAAGCTGAAGAGAATATCGGACTCTTATTAGAAAAATGGAGAGTAACAGTAAGACCCATTTACCATATTCAGCATGTAGAAGGAGAATTCACTTCCGCGCGTGAGTTTAAAGACTTTATTAAGCCATTAGAAGGGGAGCCGATCATTCGTAAAAGCGTAAATAGTTCCTTTATTGGTACGAATTTAGAAAGTAGTTTAAGAGAACGCGAAATAGATACAGTAGTCATAGTGGGCCTTACTACGAATCACTGTGTGGAAACAACTACTAGAATGGCAGGAAATCTTGGATTTCATACATTCTTAGTAACTGATGCAACGGCTACCTTTGACCGCAAAGGCCCGGATGGTAAAGTATATAGTGCTGAAGTAATTCATAATATGACAATGGTGAATTTGAGCGAGGAATTTGCCACCATTGTCACAACGGCTCAGGTCTTAGAAAACTCTTAAAAAATTACTTCAAAACAAAAAAAGCTCCTAAATAAGAGCTTTTTTGTTTTGATCCATTTTATTTAGTAGTTAAGCGGATTAATTCCTCGGCATCCTTCACAGATAAGGCAATTCCTTTTTCCCAGAAGGCTTCCTGAGTGATATCTTCTCCTAGGTGCTTCATCGCTAAATCCTCAGCAGACATTACAGCTGTGTCACGAAGAAGAGCCATGTATTTTTCTTCAAATCCTTGACCTTCTTCTAAAGCTTTTGCATAAATGCTTAAGGAGAACAAATAGCCAAAGGTATAAGGGAAATTATAGAAAGGTACATAAGTAATGTAAAAGTGCAGGGTGGAAGCCCAAGCGTGTGGGTCCAACTCATCTAGCGCACCTACATATGCTTCTTTTTGAGCTTCATGCATTATTTCGTTTAATCGAGAAGCCGAAACGATGCCATTTTTTCGTTCCTCGTAAAAACGTGTTTCGAATAAGAATCGGGCATGAATATTCATATAGAACATCATACTGCGTTTTACTTTTTCTTCTAGTAAATAGATTTTCTCCTCATCTGATGTTGCTTCTTTCACTGCAGCATCAAAAACAATCATTTCGGCAAACGTAGAAGCGGTTTCCGCAACGTTCATCGCATATTGTATATTTAAGCC
>DASQIV010000551.1:0-9396 GCA_035631415.1 Pseudoneobacillus sp.
TAGATAAAGAAACTCCTTATTTTTTAGAATATGTCAAACAATACACGGACTTACCGTTTTTAATCATCTTAAACTCGCAGAATCAGATCGATGCATACCGTTCCGATCGTTTTTTACGAGCCTCCGATCTTACCGAACAACTGGAGCTTGGTGAATGGAAAACGGTTGTTTGGGATGAAAAGACGAATCAACCTGCCTTTCCAAATGGAAGTGAAGGCTTTAGATGGGATCAAGGAAAAAAATGGAATCTTGATTTAGAAGAGATAAACCCAAAGATGAGTTTTCTAAATGATTCCGATGGTGTGGCTCTGGTTGAATTTCCATATTTCGGTGAAAAAGAAGGCGGAACCGTTAAACGTGGTGTTCCTTTTAAGAAAATGAAGGATACCTCAGGAAACGAAATAATTATCACGACCGTTTTTGATCTCATGCTTGCCCATACAGGAGTAGGCAGAGGCTTGCCGGGAGATTTTCCTGTTGATTATAACGACGCCGATAGACCATACACGCCTGCATGGCAAGAAAGCATTACAGGAGTTAAAAAAGAACATGTTATTCAAGTTGCTCGTGAATTTGCTGAAAATGCCGCTCTTACAAAAGGAAAGTCCATGATCGCCATGGGTGGAGGAACTAACCATTGGTTTCATAGTGACCAAATTTATCGTTCGATTTTGAACCTTGTTTTGTTAACTGGTACTCAAGGTGTTAATGGTGGCGGATGGGCTCATTATGTTGGCCAAGAGAAGGTTCGTCCACTCGAAGGCTTTTCTCAAATTGCCTTCGCGAACGATTGGGTGAAGTCTCCAAGATTTATGAACGGAACCTCTTTCTTTTATTTTGCAACGGAACAATTCCGTTATGAATATGAGAAAAACGAAGAGCAAACAGAGTGGGGTAGTCAGTATTCCAATATGCACCCAGCAGATTTTAATGCTCTTTCTGCACGGCTTGGTTGGTTACCAAGTTTCCCGCAGCTTTCACAAAACTCTTTAGATGTGATAAGAGAGGCACGCGAAAAGAATAGCGATGATCAAACAGTGACAGCTGATATAGCCAAACAGATTGCTGAAGGAAAGCTAGATTTGGCTATTGAAAATCCCAATGACCCAAGGAACTTCCCGCGTGTATTCTTTAATTGGCGTTCAAATCTATTAGGTGATAGCGGAAAAGGACATGAGTATTTTGTCAAACATCTAATCGGTTCAAGTGATTCTGTTTTAACAGATAGTGAACATTCGTGGCAGCCAGAACAAGTGAATGTGACAGAAAAGCCACCTGAAGGAAAAACAGATTTGTTTGTTGCAATGGATTTCAGAATGACTAGCTCTGGTCTTTTCTCAGATATTATTTTGCCGGCCGCAACTTGGTATGAAAAATATGATATTAGCAGTACTGATTTACATCCTTTTGTTCATCCATTCAATGCTGCCATTAGCCCGCCATGGGATACAAGAAGTGACTGGGATGCATTCAGAGAAATCGCAAAGGCATTTTCAGAGCTTGCCAAGGACCATCTCCCAGCACAAGAGGATCTTGTCATGTCTCCTCTTGCACATGACACCATAAATGAAATCGCACAGCCGTTTGGAAAAGTAAAGGACTGGCGTAAAGGTGAAGTAGAAGCGATTCCAGGTAAAACAATGCCAAACTTCAACTTTGTCAAGCGTGACTATCCAAATGTGTATGATATGTGGATTACCGTTGGGCCTAATATCAAAAACGGTTATGGGACAAAAGGCGTTAAAATTCCAGGCGACAAGGTATACAAGGAATTATTAGACCGACTTGGACCATCTAAACACGAAGGAATAGGCAAAGGATATCCAGATTTATATTCTGATAAAAAAGCCATTAATGCGATTCTTCTTATGTCCGGTGCAACGAATGGAAAGCGTGCTGTTGAGGGCTGGAAGTCAATGGAGGAGAAGACAGGTAAAAAGCTTAGCCATATTTCTGAAGGTCGTGAAGAGGAAGATTACACATTGGATGCCTTAACCGTTCAACCACGCCCTGCTATTTCTACACCTGTTTGGAGCGGGTTAGAAAATGATAATCGTCGCTATTCACCATTTACGGTAAATAAGGAATATCATATTCCTTGGCATACGCTTACAGGCAGACAAAGTTTTTATCTCGACCATGAGGTGATGTTGGATTATGGAGAGGGACTTCCTTTGTATATTCCACCTATTACAAGAGGGGCATTTATTAAGGGTGACCCTGAAATTAAAAATGATGGTAAATCCATTACGTTACGTTTTATGACTCCACATCAAAAATGGGGAATCCATACGATGTTTACAGATACCAATCATATGGTTCAACTATTCCGGGGATGGCAGGTTGTTTGGATGAATGAAGAAGATGCTGCTTCAATCGGGATTAAAGATAATGATTGGATCGAATTATTCAATCGGAATGGCGTTGTCGTAGCAAGAGCAGTTCTAACTTATCGAATGCCAAGAGGTGCAGTTTATATGTATCATGCCCAGGATCGAACTATGGGGGTACCCGGAAATAGCATCAATAAAGTACGAGGTGGGACTCACAACAGTGTGACACGTATCTACCCGAAGAATACCCATATGATTGGTGGCTATTCTCAATTAAGCTATGGATTCAATTATTATGGTCCTACTGGAAGTCAGAGAGACACCATGACGATTATCCGACCGTTAAAGGAGGTCGATTGGCTTGAGGATTAAAGCGCAAGTAGCCATGGTCATGCATCTTGATAAATGTATCGGCTGTCACACCTGTTCTGTTACATGTAAAAATGTGTGGACCAACCGTCCAGGTACAGAGTATGTATGGTTTAACAATGTCGAGACACGCCCTGGGGCTGGGTATCCAAAAGAATGGGAGAACACAGACCGTTATAAAGGTGGTTGGGTGTTGCGCAATGGGAAACTCCATTTACGCGCTGGTGGTCCAGTCTCCAAACTAGCCAATATTTTTTATAACCCTAACATGGCAGAAATGAATGACTTTTACGAGCCATGGACCTATGATTTTCAACATTTACACAAAAGAGAAAAAGGTGAAAGTATTCCAGTTGCAAGACCAAGGTCCATGATTACAGGAAAGTACATGGATAAGCCAGAATGGGGTCCAAACTGGGATGATGACTTAGCGGGTGGAAGTGAAACGGTTCCATTAGACCCCAATGTTCGTAAGCTTCAAGAACATATTGCCATGGAATACGAGAAAACCTTTATGATGTATTTGCCACGGATTTGTGAGCATTGTTTAAATCCATCCTGTGTGGCATCTTGTCCTTCTGGTGCGTTATATAAACGAGAAGAAGATGGAATTGTTCTCGTCGATCAAGAGGCTTGTCGCGGCTGGCGTTTTTGCATGAATGGCTGTCCTTACCATAAGGTGTACTATAACTGGAATACGCATAAAGCTGAAAAATGTAATTTCTGCTACCCAAGAACAGAGGCTGGCCTACCAACCATTTGTTCCGAAACCTGTGTTGGACGTATTCGTTATATCGGAGTGCTACTATATGATGCTGATCGAGTAAAGGAAGCCGCTTCCGTTAAGGATCCCAAGGATTTATACGAGTCCCAGCTTTCTGTATTCTTAGACCCATATAACCCTGAAGTCATTGAAGAGGCACAGAAACAAGGCATCAATTACAGTTGGATTCAAGGTGCCCAAGATTCTCCTGTTTATAAGATGGCGATGAAATGGAAAATTGCTCTACCGCTTCATCCTGAATATCGAACATTACCAATGGTTTGGTATGTTCCACCGCTTAGCCCGATCATGAACCATATAACAAATGAACAAGAATTAAGTGCTGAGGGTTATATTCCGGCTGTTGACCAAATGAGAATACCAATGGAATATTTAGCTTCCATCTTATCTGCCGATGATACAAGTGTTATCCGAAAGGTATTGTTAAAAATGACAGCCATGCGTGTATTCATGAGACAAAAAAACGTTGGCGGTATGGATGAGTCTAAAATAAGTAATCTCCTTCAAGAAGCGGATACGAATGCAGAAGAAATTGAAGAAATGGCAAGATTACTTGCCGTTGCAAAATATAATGAGCGATTCGTCATTCCAACAGCACGTCGGGAAATGAAAGAGGACCTATACTACAAACAAGGGGCATGCAGTATTGAAGATTTGGCTCCACCAGAAGGAATGACTACATATCCATTTGAGAGGAGTGAAAATGCATGATAAATGAGGAGAAAGTAATTCTGCAAATTCTTTCAAAAATACTAGTATACCCTGACCATGAATTCGATCAAGAGCGTTTAACCATTGAAGAATTAATAAAGGAATATATTCCTTTAAAGAAAACTCAAAAAGAGATCATGAGTCGCCTAAAACCACTTTATAAGCTGTCTTTAGTAGACCTCCAAAAACTATATGTGGAAACGTTTGATTATAAGGATAAAACCAGTCTTTATTTAACCGCTCATGAGCTTGGGGATAGTCGAAAACGTGGAGATGCTTTAATTAAATTGCAGAAAATGATTTATGAAAGCGGATTTGAGTACGAAGGAAAAGAACTAGCTGACTATATTCCGATGTTATTGGAATTCCTAGCTGTTGCGCCTGAAACAGAAATAGTAAATCGACTATCCAAAAGGTTAGCCTTTGCGATTCATCGTATATTGAATCATCTTCCTGCTAGCCATCCATATCATAAAGTTTTGGAGCTATTAATGCTTTATGTATTTGATACTCCTGGATTAGAAGATATCACCTTGCTTGAGAAGGAACGTGAGGAAGCCGATTTAAACGAATTACCTTATCCGTTAATGTATCGATAAAGGGGGTGGCAAAGTTATGGAAGTCATTTTTTGGTGGACCGTTTTTCCATATATATGTGGGACCATTTTAATCGTTGCTACATTTTATCGATTTATCTTTAGGGGGAAAAGCTGGACTGCTCCTTCAACTGAAATTTTCGAAAAAAAATGGTTGAGAATCGGTTCTGTCATTTTTCACTATGGGATCATCTTTGCTTTCTTAGGACATGTCATGGGCGTACTAATACCGTTAGAGTTCTATAATGCAATGGGGGTAACAGATGAGCTATACCACCTTTTTGCCATTGCTGGAGGGGGAGTAGCTGGTCTAATGGTCGTTTTTGGTTTAGTAGTCATGCTCATTCGGAAATTTGTTTTTCCTAGTGTTGGAGTACATACTACCTTTGGCGGCTATTTTACGATTATATGGTTGCTACTAGCAGCTGGATTAGGAACCTATATGACCTTAATCTACAATACAACAGTAGGAGAATATGAATATCGACTTTCAATTGGTCCTTGGTTTAGAAGTCTATTTACATTTAATCCTCGTTCAGATTTGATGTTGGGTGTTCCGACCCTGTTCAAGGTCCATATTATCGTTTCATTTATCCTTTTTGCAGCGATACCATTTACAAAACTTGTTCATATGTTCAGTTTTCCTATCCGGTACCCATCACGAGCGCCACAACAATATCGCGCGAGAGATGAATATAAAAAGGATAGTCATTAAAAGAAAAATCCTCCTTTTTAAAAAGGGGGATTTTTCTTTAGATATCACTTCATCTTACTTAAGCTGACATTAAAAATTAAACACAGAAAAATGGCGAATCAACCTGAAAGAACAAGCGCTTTTAATGGTTAGAAGATGATCTGTGATAAACTTATATAAGTAAAATATATCTTTCATTTTTCAAATTTCGAGGTGATTTTCTTGTATATATCAAATGAAGCCAGTCGATTTCTCCAACAATTGATGGAAAGACGAAATAAAACAGGCGTGCGAATTGGGTATAATGAGAACAGTAAATGAGGATTATCAAAATTTAAATTAACTCTGGATGAGTTACAATTAGGAGATTTTGTGATGGAAGCTAGAGGTCTAACAATTTATTATCGGGATGATGTTGCTTCCAAATTACATCGGTTACATATATCGTATGAAAACGGAAGGTTAGGATTAAGAGATTGTGGCACTTCTTCTTAAAGTAAAAAAATAGGTCCTGTATTAGGAGAGTTGGTAATGGATTCAAATATCTTGGAAAAATGTTCAACTTTGCTGAAAGATGCAAAAAACATCATTGTCCTTACAGGTGCAGGAATTAGTACCGAATCGGGAATAAAGGATTTTCGTTCAAGAAAAGGAATATATCAATTAGCACCTGAAAACATTCTTTCACTTGATTATTTTTATAAACATCCAAAGGAGTTCTATCAATTTGCTATAGAAAATCTGTACCATCCTGATGCTTTGCCAAACAAAGGTCATGAGATGTTAGCAAAATGGGAAAACGATGGACGAGTAAAACAGGTCATAACACAAAATATTGATGGACTTCATCAAAAAGCAGGAAGTATTAACGTTATTGAATTTCATGGAACAATGAAGACGGCAACTTGCATGAATTGCTTGAAGAAGTACCCAACAAGAGAAATGGTTGATAGAATGAGTGGGAGCAAAGAGTTTTACATATGTAATCACTGCGACACAAAGCATGATAGAGAGCGATTTATCAAACCTGATGTCGTTCTATTTGGTGATACAGGGCAATGGTTTACTGAAGAAGGGTTCCAGTCCATAACCGAACTACTCTATCAAGCAGATGTAATCTTGGTGTTAGGAACTAGCCTTCAAGTAACTCCATTCTCTATGTTCCCTCGCTTCAGAAGAGAAGGGATTCCACTCATTATTATTAATAAAGGAAATACACCATATGATTTTCATCCGAATACATATGTTATCCAGGAATCGATTGGGGAAACCTTAAGTTTTCTGAATGAAAGGTTCTAAAAAGCCCTAAGTGGTTTCAATGCTAAAGCCCATCGTAATTTTTTTACAATGGGCTTATTTTACTAAGTTATTAATTTAGCCCTCGTCTAAGGCATCAATGGCAACTAATCGGCTATGGTCATGATTTCCTCTTGCTGTTACCTTTGCCATACTTGATGTCGCTTCAACACTCTCAATCCAAACTGGAATACCATGATAATGGACATTGATTTCATCCTCTGAACTGATTATTTCCTTAATTCTATTTAGATTCATTATCATCACCTCAGGAATATTATCACCAGGAAAAACTACATTATGTTGAAAACATGCTTTGAAACTTTTTTGAAATTTTGCCGTATTAATTTGAAAGGATAAAATAAACTAGGCTCTTTACTAAGAGCTATTACTGAAATGGAGATATAACATGTATTTAAGAGTAGCAAGACTAGAAGATGAAGATGTTTTAAGAGAATGGTTACAGAATCGGGAAGATTGTCTTCTTGTTACCAATAAATATCCATTTAGAACTGAAGACTATTTAAATTGGTTAGAATCTGTAGACCAACATTGCTACTTTTTAAAAACTGATGAACATCAGCTTGTTGGCTAGGGTGAAATTTGGGTGGACGAAGAACAAGCGGATTTGGAATTAGCACACCTCATAATTAATCCAACGATGAGAAATAATGGGATTGGAAAAATATTGATAAAACTTTTAGAAGAAGAAGCGAAATTATTTCACTATCCTACTATCTATATGCGAGTTAATCCTCAGAATGAACAAGCCATAAATTGTTACCTTAAATGTAATTATATTTTAGATCAAGCTTTAATTGAGCATTTTGAAAATAAATGGACATGGTTAAAAAAAATTCAGAAAACTAATTAGAGAATTCTTCTCATAGCCAATTTTTGAAAAAAAGCAGGATAGGTAAATAAATAAGAGAATATAAAAGGGGACTATCAAATTGTTTTGGAGGTGCTTTTTTGAATAGCCCAATTTTAAATCAAGTTGGAACAATCTTTATTCCTGTTAGTAATTTAGAACAAGCACGAGATTGGTATTGTGATGTTTTAGGTTTGCAAGTAGATGGAGAAATCCTTTTTGGTCATCTCTATGTTATTCCTATGAATGGTGCAGGGATCGTACTCGATAGTAAGATTTTTTCAGAAGAAAATACGATAAAAACCCCATTATTCCATTTCAATACTGAAAATATCGAAGAAGCCTATAAATTTATGAAAGACAAGAAGGTTCAACTAACAACTGATATTGAACATGATCATTATTTTAACTTTAAAGATCCTGACGGAAACCACTTAATGATTTGTAAGTGTTAAACTTCAGTGGAAGAACAAATGATTAAATAGATGGTATCCACTTGGATAGAATTTATTTTTTTACGTATTCTTGATTTTATATCTGAATTATCATACAATTATTTTGTTAGGAAATCAATGGATTAAGAGGAGGGGATTAGCGTGTTAAATATACAATTTCAGAACACAAAAAACGACGCCTACCCTATATACCTCTGTACTTGCAATTCCAGATAAAATTAAAATTGATGATTCAAATGAGACCGTCGTAAACAATTGACGGTCTCTTTTTTTATTGAAAATAGATATGTAGGTAAGACCAAGACATCCTAACATTGTGGTTCTGAAGCTGTTTAAAAGTAATGAAAAAACAGTTTTGGAGGAAATAAAATGATAAAAGTACATCAACTTGCTTTATTAAAAGATGGAAAAATGGAAGACTATATTAATCATATTAACCAAGTATCTAATAAAATTGATTTGGTTATGGAAATAATGAATACTAGTAAACTAGAAGAAATAAGTGTATTGACTATTATCGACCAAATTGGTCAATTGCATTTAGAAGTGTCAGAGACTGAAGCTACAACACACTTTCATTCAAGGCAAAACACTACTGATATAAGAATACCTATGTTACAAGAACAGTATTATAAGGTAAAAGAAAAACTAAATTTACTCTATAATAAATTAGATCATTTTTTATTGAACCTTCCCCAATCATGTTTGGAAAAAATTCTAAAGGACAACATAGTCGGAAGTCAGACTTTTTACCTTCAAGAACGACTAGAAATGGCGAAGTCCCAGCTACCCTCTACATTAGATTCTATGGCAAGAAACGGGCTTCGGTCTTGGACATGTTTAAGACAAACGATGATACAAAGAGTTAAATTCAGCTTAACAATGGATGGAACAGATAAAATGATTACAGGACCTCAGGCCATACATCTAATGTTCACATCACATCCAGACAAAAAGGTCCGCCATGAACTTCATCATAAATTTGAAGAAGCACTCCAACCTGACCTTGATTTATTTGCAATTGCTATGAATGAAATCACAAATATTCATTTAAAAATACAAGAGAGTCGTGGGAATATGAATCAACCACTTTCTGAAACATTAAAAATGAACCGTATTTCAAAACACTCACTGGTATCCATGGAAAAGGCGATAGATGAGAATCTTTCAAGGTTTGTCCCGTATTTCCACAGAAAAGCTGAACTATTAGGAATGAATAACTTTGGAGAAAAAGACCTTATAGCTACTATCGGTAATCCTAAATTAAACGTACCTTTTAAGGAAGCT
>DASQIV010000552.1:0-4086 GCA_035631415.1 Pseudoneobacillus sp.
AAGTAAAATAAAAAGTTGGAAATAGTCAAGGTAGGGGATGGGTGGTAAATGAATAATGAAACGATGAAGATACCACAAGCAACGGCAAAGAGGTTGCCGTTATATTATCGATTTTTAAAAAATTTACATTCTTCCGGAAAACAACGTGTTTCTTCTGCAGAATTGAGCGAAGCAGTAAAGGTGGATTCAGCCACGATTCGAAGAGACTTTTCGTATTTTGGTGCTCTTGGGAAGAAAGGTTATGGATATAATGTAAATTATTTATTATCGTTCTTTTCTAAAACATTGGACCAGGATGAACTAACAAAAGTAGCTCTCATAGGTGTTGGAAATTTAGGAACAGCATTTTTAAACTATAATTTCTTGAAAAATAATAATACCAAAATTGAGATTGCCTTCGATGTTGATGAAGGGAAGGTTGGGACAACCATTGGGGAAGTGAAAGTATTCCATATGGAAGATCTGGAGGAGAAGATCGTTCAAGCTGGAGTTCAGGTTGCGATTCTTACTGTACCAGCCCCTGTTGCTCAAAGTATTACAGATAAGCTTGTTGACGCAAATGTAAAAGGTATATTAAATTTTACTCCTGCACGTTTAAATGTACCAAGCTTCATTCGGGTTCATCACATTGATTTGGCAGTAGAATTACAATCGTTAATCTACTTCTTAAAACATTATTCTACTGATGAAGAGGAATAAAAAAATGAGTCCGGTTGTGGACTCATTTTTTTTTGACTGTTTTTTTAAGTTTGTAATGGATAGCAATCATCTTTACACCTGATCCAATGTCAAAAGTAGCTAAAATGACTAATAGATACGAGAAAAATCCCCATCCATCCTCTTGGACATTTTGAATAGCAAAATAAGTAAACAAACTACCTAACAGTATATATAGGATGCCCGAGCCTAAAGGTGAATATCTCATATAATCCTCCATAGAAAGAAACTTTATTACCAATATTTGAAGGTCACTTAAACTTTAGACCCGCGAAAAAATGACCTTTTAAAACAAGGATATAAAGCTTTGAGCCTTGTCAGCATGTTGGATCATTTTTTCTATTTCTTCTTTAAAAATAGACTGTATTAACACGACAAATGTATTCATTGCTACATGTGCGAACATCGGAACCCAGATTCGTTTTGTTTTTACATAAAGGAAAGCAAAGGTAAATCCCATAGCCGAATAAAGCAATGTATGTTCAGGTTCTGTATGTGCTAATGCAAAGACAACGGAGCTAATTAGGGCTGATAGGAAAAAGTTAAAACGTTTGTAAAGGGAGCCAAAAATAATTTTACGAAATACAATTTCCTCTAAAATAGGTCCTAAAACGGAACTCACGATCATGACAGCCGGGAACGTTTCAATAATTTTAATAATTTGTTTAGTGTTTTCGGATCCCATTTCAATCCCAAGCATGTTTTCAATGTTAGCTGCAATAGATTGAGAAATGAACGCTAAAAAAATACCAGCGAAAGCCCAAAGTAATGACCTTTCGAATGACATCGTTTGGCTTCGATCTAATTTATCAGGTTTCATTTCTTTTCTTAAGATAAAAAGGACAATTAAGGTAGTGATCGAAAAACTAATGAGGAGCCAATAAGACACAGAGGCCATTTCCCAGTCTGCAGGATTCTTCCCTAAAAATTCTCCGGTTAATGTAAGGAGTGGGATCCCTAAAACACTGGAAAATTGCATGCCAATATAGACAATGATGATAATCCAATATTCTCTTTTCAACAATTTGATCTCCTTTTAACTTCTACTTTACCATTACATTTTACGCATAAAACATGGTTTGTATCAATTAGAACTACTCAGGTTCCTTATTTATATGGAATAAAAGGAAATTCGAGAGCTTATACTAATAGAGTTGTGTCTATCTATCTGATAAATATTTGTCTAAATTCGTCGAGATATTCTTTGAAAAATTTAATGCATGATACTTGCAAAACAATAGAAGATTCATTAATATATTAAATGTGTTAGCACTCAAGACTAGAGAGTGCTAATAAAATCGAAAATTACATAATTTATGAGGAGGTTATTTTTAATGTTAAAGCCACTAGGAGATCGCATTGTCATTGAGCTTGTTGAGGCAGAAGAAAAAACTGCAAGCGGTATTCTTTTACCGGATTCTGCGAAAGAGAAGCCTCAAGAAGCTAAGGTTGTTGCTGTAGGTACTGGCCGAGTTCTTGAGAATGGTGAGCGTGTTGCGTTAGAGGTTTCAGAGGGAGACCGCATTATCTTCTCAAAATATGCTGGTACAGAAGTAAAGTATCAAGGTACTGAATACTTGATTATCCGTGAAAACGATATTCTTGCTATTGTAGGGTAATAATTTATCACTGAGTTTTCATAATAGACATTAAAAAAATCAGGGAGGTTTTACTAATGGCAAAAGAAATTAAATTTAGTGAAGAAGCACGTCGCGCGATGTTACGCGGGGTTGATGCTCTTGCAGATACAGTAAAAGTAACTTTAGGACCAAAAGGACGTAACGTCGTTCTTGAAAAGAAATTCGGTTCTCCACTTATTACAAATGATGGTGTAACCATTGCTAAAGAAATCGAATTAGAAGATGCATTCGAAAACATGGGTGCTAAGCTTGTTGCTGAAGTTGCAAGCAAAACAAATGATGTTGCTGGGGACGGTACAACAACTGCAACAGTATTAGCTCAAGCAATGATTCGTGAAGGTTTGAAAAACGTTACTGCTGGTGCGAACCCAATGGGTATCCGTAAAGGGATCGAAAAAGCAGTTGAGGCAGCTGTTGGAGAATTAAAAGCTATCTCAAAACCAATTGAAAACAAAGCTTCAATCGCACAAGTTGCTGCTATTTCTTCAGCTGATGAAGAAGTAGGTCAATTAATTGCTGAAGCGATGGAACGCGTTGGTAACGATGGTGTTATCACTATCGAAGAATCAAAAGGCTTCACAACTGAATTAGATGTAGTAGAAGGTATGCAATTTGATCGTGGATACGCTTCTCCATACATGGTTACAGATTCAGATAAAATGGAAGCTGTATTAGACAATCCATATATCTTAATTACTGATAAAAAGATTTCTAGCATTCAAGAAATCCTACCAGTACTTGAGCAAGTAGTTCAACAAGGTAAACCATTATTATTGGTTGCTGAAGACGTAGAAGGAGAAGCACTTGCTACATTAGTAGTTAACAAGCTTCGTGGAACATTCAATGCTGTAGCTGTTAAAGCTCCTGGCTTTGGTGACCGTCGTAAAGCAATGCTTGAAGATATCGCTGCATTAACTGGCGGTGAAGTAATCACTGAAGAGTTAGGCCGTGACCTTAAGTCTGCAACAATCGCTTCTTTAGGACGCGCTTCTAAAGTTGTGGTTACAAAAGAAAACACTACAATCGTTGAAGGTGCTGGCGAGCCTGCACAAATTTCAGCTCGTGTAAACCAAATCCGTGTTCAATTAGAAGAAACAACTTCTGAATTTGACCGTGAAAAATTACAAGAACGCCTTGCTAAATTAGCTGGTGGAGTAGCGGTTATCAAAGTTGGTGCAGCTACTGAAACAGAATTAAAAGAACGCAAACTTCGCATTGAAGATGCTCTAAACTCTACTCGTGCTGCAGTAGAAGAAGGTATCGTATCTGGTGGTGGTGTTGCTCTTCTAAACGTATACAGCAAAGTAGCTGGATTACAAGCTGAAGGCGACGTAGCTACTGGTATCAGTATCGTACTTCGTGCAATGGAAGAACCAGTACGTACAATCGCACACAACGCTGGCCTTGAAGGATCAGTTATCGTTGATCGCTTAAAGCGTGAAGAAGTTGGAACAGGCTGCAACGCTGCTACTGGCGAGTGGGTAAACATGATCGAAGCTGGTATCGTTGACCCAACTAAAGTAACTCGTTCTGCATTACAAAACGCTGCATCCGTTGCTGCTATGTTCTTAACAACTGAAGCTGTTGTTGCTGACAAGCCAGAACCAGCTGGTACAGGTGGCATGCCTGATATGAGCGGTATGGGTGGAATGGGCGGCATGATGTAATAAACGCCCGAATCCCTTGAGCTACAAGGGTTTTCATAAACAAAAAGCAAAATGCTAACATT
>DASQIV010000553.1:0-6273 GCA_035631415.1 Pseudoneobacillus sp.
AGTAAACCTTCTTATAATTCAGTTGTGAATAAGGCAATTGGTTACATTCACAAAGAGATATTGCATGAGCTTTCTTTGAATAAAATCTCTGCCCATGTAGGTGTTCACCCTAGTTATCTGTCTAAGGTGTTTAAGAAATCAGTAGGAGTATCGATTACTGAATTTATCACGAGGAAAAGAATGGAGGAATCAAAATATTTTTTATTACATTCATCTTCTACTTTAAGTGATATTGCCCATTTATTTGGATTTTGTAATCAGAGCTATTATACAAATCTTTTTAAAAAATATATCGGTGTGACACCAAAACAATTTAGAGATCACGAGAGAAATGAAAAGGGAGGACTAGCTGAGTAGCCCTCCTTTTCATTTGTCCAATATCATCTTTTTAAACTAGTGAATATCCTATTATCGTTACTCCTAGTCGATATACAATTTAATTTTTCCTTTGGAATTCGGAGATAGCATGGAAACTTGGTTTTAATGATTGATAGAGATTTTTAAAAATAGGATATAGCTCTTGATAGATAAGATGATTTGCTTCAATCGGTAAATAGGTGTCTTGCATAGGGATATAATCCTTTATGGCTTGAAAGGACGGAACTTCATTTAATGCATATAAAGCAGTCCAACTAGCACCCCATGCTGAGCTTTGATGGCTCAGAGGGACTTCTACTTTTTTACCGAAAATATCTGCCAGAATTTGTAGCCATAAAGATGAGCGAGCGAAACCACCACTAGCTAGAAGACGATTGGATGAACCGGTTAATCTTTCTAGTGTTTCTCCAATTTGATAGATGTTAAAAATAACCCCTTCTAGACCAGAACGAATAAGATGGCTTTTTTCATGTGAGGCCGATAGTCCTATATAGGCACCTTTTGCATTTGCATCCCAATGCGGTGCACGTTCGCCATTTAAGAAAGGTAAATAGATAAGCCCATTTGCTCCTGGATTGACATGGCTAGCAAGTTCTGTCAGCAAATCATAGGCATCTTTACCTATTGTTAATGATTCGCTAACCTCTTGCTGTCCTAAAACTTCCCGCAACCAGCGAAAAACTATCCCACCGTTATTGGTTGGTCCACCTGTCACCCACAAATCCTTGTCAAAGGCGTAACAAAATACTTCTTGTTTTGCATCTGTTTTTGGTTGACTTGCCATTTTTCGAATCGCTCCACTTGTCCCAATCGTAATGGCAATGTCTTCAGGTGTAATCGCTCCGATTCCTAAGTTTGCTAATGGTCCGTCACTACCACCGACGACAAAAGGGGTAGTTGCCGGAATTCCCATTTCCTCACAAACTCGTGAGGAGATCCCTTCTAATATATGTGTCGGCCGTACTGGAGTTGGCAGCTGTTCATATGATATTCCGACAATTTGCAAGGCTTGTTCATCCCAGTCTAATTTATGAATATCAAATAATCCAGTGGCAGATGCCACGGAATAATCGACCACTAATTGGTTAAACCATCTGCCTAATAGAAATTCTTTAATAGAAACAAATTTAAACGCTTTTTTATATGGTTCATAGCCTGTTTCCTTCATCCAAAGTAGTTTTACAAATGGTGACATTGGATGAATGGGAGTCCCTGTTTTTAAATAAATATCCGTTCCGTTTTCCTTCATTAAGTTTTCAGCTTGCTGAAAACTTCTACCATCAGCCCATGTAATGGAAGGGGATAAGGGTTGTAAATCGCGATCGATACAGATAATGGAATGCATAGCAGAAGATATCCCAACTGCTAATAGTTCATTGGGATCAATATTCCCTTTTTGAATGGAATACTTAATGGCATTGATAGCACCTAATTCGATGGCTATTGGATCTTGTTCTACCCAGCCTGGAAATGGATGAGATAAGGTGTATTCTACTTCATGTTCACTGACAACGCTTCCATTGCGGTCAAATAAAACAGATTTTGCACTCGTTGTCCCGATATCTAGTCCAATTACATACGATTTATTCAATTCAAACAGTCCTCTCTAAATCTTCATAGATGAAATGGCTTCGCGCATTTTTTTAATGGATCTGGTCACATCTTCTTTTCGGTGCATCATCACGTTGACATACAAAGCATCCACAATCGAGAGTTGCGCAATACGTGATGCCAGTGCCTCAGAACGGTACTCAGTCTCTTCTGATACTGTATAAAGAGGAATATCTACTTTTTTACTTAGTGGGCTTTTGGCTAAGTGTGTAATGCCAATGGTTGAAACATGGTTTCTTTGGGCTACTTCTAAAACTTCTAATAAATCTTTATTTGTCCCTGAATGTGATATTAAAACAACCACATCATCTTGAGTTAATTGAGATACAGATGAAATTTGCATATGAGAATCATTGTAGGCTACCGTATTTAAACCGGTTCGTAAAAATTTATGATGGGCATCCATAGCTACAAAGCCTGAACCACCATTGCCGTAAAATTCTATTTTTCTAGCTTTTAGTAGAGCCTTCACTGCTTTTTTAAATTTCGCCTCATCTAATACTCGTAATGATTCTTCTAATGTTCGAATATTGGAGCGAAAGACCTTCTGGGCCACTTCTTTTTCGGAGTCACTTTCTTTAATGGTTTCATGAATATCTACAATTGGACTTACAAGCTCAGAAGCCAACGAAATCTTCATTGCTTGATATCCTTTAAATCCAATATGTTTACAGAAACGAAATACTGTTGCATCGGCAATTTGAAGATCATCTGCCACTTGACTAATAGTAGAATGGATGATTTTTTCAGGATTAGAGATAATATAATCGGCGATCTTTTTTTCTTTATCGCTAAAACGTGAGTAATAGGAACGGATACGTGGTAAACAATTTTGAGTTAACTCTCCATGCATGAACTTGTTCCTTTCTATGTTTCATTAAAATTATTTTAAACTAATTTTAAAAATAAAAAAATATTTTTTCATAACAGTTGGTCTTCTTAATGAAATCACATTATAATAAGAGGGAAGATTTTTTCAAAAATAAACAAATTAAATGAAAAAAATTTTGAAGGGATGATCGTTTTGACAAAGCAACAAATTGGCGTTGTTGGTGTTGGAGTAATGGGAAAAAGCTTAGCACTTAATTTTGAGAGCAAAGGTTTTTCGGTTGCTGTATATGATATTTCACAAGAAAAAGTAGAAGCCGTAACTCGCGAGCATGAAGGCAAAAATATAATAGGATTATGGAATGTAGAAGAATTTGTTGCTTCATTAGAGCTTCCAAGAAAAATTCTATTAATGGTGAATGCCGGTCCAATTACAGATAAAGCGATCGAATCATTGCTTCCTTATTTAGATAAAGGAGATATCCTAATTGAAGGTGGGAACAGTTATTTCGAAGATACGAATCGCCGAAATAACTATCTATCTGAAAAAGGGATTAATTTCATTGGAGCGGGTGTCTCAGGCGGAGAAGAAGGCGCGTTAAAAGGTCCAGCGATTATGCCAAGCGGGCAGAAGGACGCTTATGATAAGGTTGCGCCAATGCTTGAAGCCATTTCTGCAAAAGTAA
Organism: Pseudoneobacillus sp.; assembly: GCA_035631415.1. Lineage (GTDB taxonomy): Bacteria > Bacillota > Bacilli > Bacillales > Cytobacillaceae > Pseudoneobacillus. The sequence goes on from DASQIV010000553.1 coordinate 3,504, forward strand.
ATGGAGAACCGTGTTGTACATATATTGGTCCAGAAGGTTCGGGTCATTACGTTAAAATGGTACACAATGGAATCGAGTACGGTGACATGCAGTTAATTTGTGAAGCTTATGACCTTATGAAGAATGCCTTAGGCTTAAATGCACAAGAACTTCATGAAACTTTTTCTGAGTGGAACAAAGGTGAATTAGATAGTTATTTAATCGAAATCACAGCGGATATTTTTTCAAAAATAGACGAAGAAACAGGAAAGCCCCTAGTAGAAGTGATTTTAGATACAGCAGGTCAAAAAGGAACTGGAAAATGGACAAGCAAGGACGCTCTTGATTTAGGCGTTCCATTATCGATCATTACGGAATCCGTTTTTTCTCGCTTCATATCTGCGATGAAAGAAGAACGGGTAGCGGCAAGTAAAGTATTAAATGGACCTAAAGTTCAAACATATGATGGAGATAAAAAAGAGTTTGTAGAAAAAATCCGTCGTGCTTTATATTTAAGTAAGATTTGTTCTTATGCACAAGGGTTTGTCCAATTCCGTTTAGCATCAGAAGAATATGGTTGGGACTTGAAACCAGGTGAAATTGCGATGATTTTTAGAGGTGGATGTATCATTCGAGCTGCCTACCTACAAAATATCAAGGATGCTTACGATCGTGATCCACAAATTAAGAATTTATTACTAGATCCTTATTTTAAAGATATTGTTGAAAAGTATCAGGACGATGCCCGTGATGTCGTGGCAACTGCAATGAAGCTAGGTATACCGACTCCAGGATTAGCTAGTGCGCTATTCTATTATGACAGCTATCGTTCAGCGGTACTACCGGCGAATCTTCTTCAAGCACAAAGAGACTACTTTGGTGCTCATACGTATCAACGTATAGACAAAGAAGGAACCTTCCATACTGAATGGCTGGAGAAATAACATAATTTGTAAACGCAGAGGAGCCGATTTCCTCTGCGTTTTAATTATCTTCATGTTAAAATAAAAAAGCTGAAAGTTGAAATGAAAAAAGGTGATAATGTTGGAAATTCAAGAAATGCATATAAGACTCGTCATTGCTTTAAATGAATGGGATCCATTTGGATTAGGATTTGGTCAATATGAAACTGAAATTGCTGATGTCGTACAAGTGGTACATACTTCTGATGATGTCTTGGAACTAGCCAACAAAATCCAAGGAATCTATGAATTTTCATTTGAACAAATCATCCCAATCGAAAGCTGCAAGAAAATAGCTACTGAACTACTCAACATCAAAAACGAAGGAAGTTGCTCACTTTAACACAGTAAAGCAGTGGGGGTCTGACCCCCACTGCTTTACTGTGTTAAAGGAACTGGAGCTTTGGTTGTGTTTTGGACGAAATTTTTGATGTGATGCAATACTTCTTCAGGTCGTTCCTCTGGAACTAAATGACCGGTTTCTTTTAATATAATCATTTAGGAATTCTATAAGTCTTTGTTTAATTTTCTTCCGATAGTAACGGGTACCACCTTATCATGTTCTCCCCAAATTAACAGACAGGGTGTTCCTATTTTTTGTAGCTCAGCTGAAGATAGATCGCCTTCTCGATCGCGAATCATCTTTGTTAAAGCCTTAAATATCTCATTATCCTCTATGAAAGGCTGTAAATATCCAAATAACATGTCATCATCGATCATTTTGTGATCATGAACTACATTTTGAAGGTTTTGCTTGACCCCAGAACGAGCAAGCCAAAACTTTACATAAAGATAAAAAAAAGGAATGTAGCTTGATGCAATTAAATAGGGTTTTGAACGTTTTAAATAGCCGGAGCTACATAACAATACGCATTTTTCAATCAAATCAGGTTTTTGATAACAAATATTTAACGATATTTGTCCGCCCATTGAATGCCCAATAAGGATTACGTTTTGCTTCCCTAGTTTTTCAAGAAGACGTATCACAGTGTTAGCAAGATTTTGATAGGAATATGAGTAATATGTTGTTTTTCCACTTTTTCCAAAAGGGGGAAGATCAATTGAGATGACAGTAAAATCTTCACATAATAATGGAATTAACCGTCTAAAACTAAAAGTGGAAGAAAGAAAACCATGAAGAAGAACAACGGTTTTTTCTGAAGAGGGATGATTATAAAACTCATAATAGACATGGATATCATCCATTTCAAAATGGTTTTTTGCTAAAGCTTGATTCATAGTCTTCCTCCTTCTAAAAAATCATCATGCTTGGATAACCTTATTTTTCCCAAATCTTAGACCTTAACACATATTTTAGTAAATTTCGTTTTGGAGGAGAGTTGGTTTGGCCTTCAGTTTCGTCCATTTTTAGAATAAAAAAAGAGGACAGACCAGGGAAGAAATAAATTCTTCCTCGGTTTGTCCTCTTCAAAAAGGGGGGGAATACTAGAAAGCCTTATGATACTATGCTATCCGTTTTACCTACCTTTTAAACCTAATTCTATAATATTTTTTTCATTTAATCGTTTTATATTAATAATTCGAAAGAAATAACATCAAATCAAACCAATGGTATGCAGGAATACAGCGATGATCGCAACCGGAACGATATAACGAATTGAAAAATACCATATATCAAAAAGGATCCCTAATCGATTTGAACCTAAATGTAATTCTTCTTTTACTTCATTTCTTGGTAATTTATATCCGACAAACAAGGAAATAAACAGTGCCCCTAAAGGAAGCCCTAAATTACTCACTAAATAATCAGCAAGGTCAAAAAATGTTTTGCCAAAAAATTTAACATCAGATAGTATTCCGAACGAAAG
>DASQIV010000554.1:0-5948 GCA_035631415.1 Pseudoneobacillus sp.
CTTAATAAAGTGAAAATTCTAAATTACTAATTAATCATTATTTATAAATTAATAATAATTAATATAGTAATCTATTCTTTTTTTATTTATTAGAGGAATGTTGAACTTTAGAGTAAATTGTTTGACTATTCCCTCAATACACATGGGATGAACAATTGTATTTTTGGAAAATGTAAAAATTGTAAAATCGTTTGCAGAAAAAAAATAGGGGGTAAAACCGTGAAGAAAAGATTATCGGTCTTTTTTAGCATGTTACTTGTCCTCAGTTTGTTCTTATCAGCTTGCGCTGGTAAAAACAATGCTGGTGAAGACAAAGAAACAGACGGAGGCGACAAAGTATCTGATGTGCCTCAAGAACTTCGTGTAAATATTAACTCTGAACCACCTGCTTTACATCCAGGGTTAGCTAGTGATGCTACATCTGCTGGCGTATTATTACAAACATTTGAAGGTTTAACTCGTATTGGTAAAGACGGCAAGCCTGAAAATGCTATGGCTGAAGAAATTACTACATCTGATGATTTAAAAACTTATACTTTCAAACTTCGTGATGCTAAATGGTCAAACGGAGATGCTGTTACAGCAGAGGATTTCGTATATGCTTGGAAATGGGCACTTGATCCTGCTAACCAATCGGCATACGCTTACCAACTTTATTATGTTAAGAACGCTACAAAAATCAATGCAGGAGAAGCTTCTGTAGATGAGCTAGGCGTTAAAGCTGTTGACGAAAAGACATTAGAAGTAACTCTTGAAAACGCAACTCCTTATTTCTTAGAGTTAACTGCTTTCTATACTTATTTCCCAGTTAACCACAAAGTTGCTGCAGCAAATCCAAACTGGCACACTGAAGCTGGTGCAGATTATGTTTCAAACGGACCTTTCAAAATGACTGAATGGTCTCACCAAGATAAAATCGTTCTTGAAAAGAATGAAAGCTATTGGGATGCTGATACTGTAAAATTAACAAAAGTTGAAATGTTCATGATCAACGATCCTAATACTGAATTATCTATGTTTGATAACGGCGAATTAGACCGTGCTGGATCTCCATTTGGAACTCTTCCAACTGATGCATTACCACAGTTGAAGGAATCTGGTGATTTAATTGTAAAACCTATCGCTGGTACTTACTGGTACAAATTCAACACTGAAAATGGACCATTAAAGAATAAAAATATCCGTAAAGCATTAGCTTATGCGATTAATCGTAAAGCAATTGTAGAGAATATTACACAAGGTGGACAAATTCCAGCTATGGCTGCAGTTCCTCCATCCATGTTCCCTGAAAACGAAAAAGGATATTTCTCTGATAATGATGTTGCAAAAGCGAAAGAATTCTTAGCTGCTGGTTTAAAAGAACTTGGATTAAAGGATGTATCTGAATTACCTGCAATCTCTCTTTCTTACAACACAAGTGAAGCACATCAAAAAATTGCTCAAGCAGTTCAAGATATGTGGAAAAAAGAACTTGGTGTTGAAGTAACTCTTGATAACGCTGAGTGGGCTGTTTATATCGACAAGCTTCACAAAGGTGATTACATGGTTGGACGTATGGGTTGGTTAGGGGACTTCAATGACCCAATTAACTTCCTTGAGTTATTCCGTGAAAAGAACGGCGGTAACAACGATACACTTTGGGAAAATGCTGAATTCAAAAAGCTGTTAGACGATTCTCAAAAAGAAACAGATGCTGATAAGCGTGCTCAAATGTTAAAAGATGCTGAGGCAATCTTCATGGATGAAATGCCTGTTGCACCTATCTACTTCTATACAAACGTATGGGTAGAAAAAGAAAACTTAAAAGACGTTTCAGTTTCTGGTCTAGGTGATGTTCAATTAAAATGGGCTTATTTTGAATAAGCTTTCAATTGAATAAAGATGATAATAAGGTATATGGGCTTGTGCTCATATACCTTGCTTTCTGAAAAGAAGCTTTCGCAATTTACTAACAATTGGAGGTGTGCTTAATGGCAAAATACATCACGAGACGTTTAATCTACATGTTGCTGTCTTTATACGTCATTGTAACAGCAACTTTTTTCCTCATGCGCTTAGCACCCGGAAACCCCTTTACATCTGAAAAAAAATTGCCGCCTGAAATCGAGGCTGCACTAAATGAACATTATGGTTTAAATGAACCATGGTATGTGCAATATGGAGATTATTTAGGACGTATTGCTCAATGGGATTTTGGTCCATCTTTTAAATATAAAACAAGAACCGTAAATGACTTAATTAATGATGGATTTCCAGTATCACTTGCATTAGGTGCTCAAGCAATTCTTATAGCAGTTGCTATTGGAGTTGTTTTAGGAGTAATTGCTGCATTATATCACAATAAATGGCAGGATTATGGTGCCATGATTGTTGCAGTATTTGGAATATCTGTACCATCCTTTATCATGGCTTCCTTTTTACAATATATCTTTGCGATTAAATTAGGTGTTTTACCGGTAGCACGTTGGGATTCATTCGCACATACTATTCTTCCATCACTAGCTTTAGCTTCAACACCAATGGCATTTATCGCCCGGTTAACTCGTTCTAGTATGTTAGAAGTGCTCGCAAATGATTATATTCGTACAGCTAAATCTAAAGGGTTAAGTAAAGGTGTCATAACGATAAAACATACGATTCGAAATGCTTTATTACCAGTAGTATCATATATGGGACCATTATCAGCTGGTATCATTACAGGAAGTTTCGTAATCGAAAGAATTTTCGGGATTCCTGGACTTGGTTCTCACTTCGTTACATCAATTGCAAACCGAGATTATACAGTTATCATGGGAGTAACCGTTTTCTACAGTGTTCTCTTATTGGTTTCTATTCTTCTCGTTGACATCGCCTACGGTTTAATTGATCCTCGAATCAAATTAGCCGGTGGGAAGAAAGGAGAATAACAATGCAGCAGATATCAAAAGAAAAATTCCAAATAGTTGGTACTAGAGGAACTGAAGCAGAGAAAATTACAAAGCCTAGCCTATCCTTTTGGAAAGATGTATCCATCCGTTTCCGTAAAAATAAGCTAGCGATGTTTGGTATTGTTTTATTAGCAATTTTGATTTTTATGGCTATTTTCGGACCATATATGACGAAATTTGACTATGCGACAAACGACCTTATGAATACAAATAAAGTACCATCAGGTGAACACTGGTTTGGCACAGATGACCTTGGTCGTGATGTTTTTGCACGTACGTGGGAAGGTGCTAGAATCTCATTATTGATTGGTGTAATAGCTGCCTTTATTGACTTTACAATTGGTGTAATTTGGGGTGGTTTTGCAGGGTTTAAAGGCGGTAGAACAGATGAATTTATGATGAGAGCCGCTGACGTTTTATACGGAGTTCCTTATTTATTACTTGTTATTTTATTAATGGTCGTTTTAGGACAAAGTCTTGGAACGATGATCTTAGCAATGACTATTACAGGATGGATTAACATGTCTCGTATCGTTCGTGGACAAGTATTGTCACTTAAGAGTCAAGAATATGTTCTTGCTTCTAGAACATTAGGAGCGAGCTTAACAAGAATTATGGGGAAACATTTGATTCCTAATACTATGGGTCCAATATTGGTAACAATGACTCTAACTGTTCCATCTGCTATCTTTACAGAATCATTCTTAAGTTTCTTAGGCTTAGGTTTAACACCTCCACTAGCAAGCTGGGGTACAATGGCTGCTGATGGATTACCAGCTCTAAAATATTATCCTTGGCGTTTATTCTTCCCGGCTACATTTATTGCATTAACGATTTTTGCCTTTAACGTAATTGGGGACGGATTACGCGATGCATTAGACCCACGACTACGTAAATAAGGAGTGAGAATATGGAAAAGTTATTAGAAGTTAAAGATCTAGAAGTCTCATTCCAAACATATGGAGGAGAAGTTAAAGCCGTTCGCGGTGTAAGCTTTGATTTATACAAAGGTGAGACCTTAGCTATTGTTGGTGAATCTGGTTCTGGAAAATCAGTTACGACACAAACAATTATGAAACTAATCCCTATGCCACCAGGTAAAATCAAGGGTGGACAAATTTTGTTTGAAGGTAAAGATATTGTTCCTTTGTCTGATAAACAAATGGAGAAAGTCCGTGGAAAAGAAATCAGTATGATCTTCCAAGATCCAATGACTTCTTTAAATCCTACAATGAAAATTGGTCGCCAAATTATGGAGGGACTAATTAAACATCAGAAATTATCAACAACAGCAGCAAAAGAACGTGCTATTGATTTACTTAAATTAGTAGGAATCCCTATGCCAGAAAAAAGGGTTAACCAGTATCCACATGAATTTTCTGGTGGTATGAGACAACGTGCTATGATTGCTATTGCTCTTGCTGCAAATCCGAAACTTCTAATTGCGGATGAACCTACAACTGCTTTGGATGTTACCATTCAAGCTCAGATTTTGGAATTAATGAAGGATTTACAATCAAAAATGGATACTTCGATTATTTTTATTACGCATGACCTTGGTGTAGTTGCAAATGTTGCAGATCGTGTTGCCGTTATGTATGGTGGTCAAATTGTTGAAACAGGAACAGTTGATGAGATTTTTTATGATCCACGTCATCCTTATACATGGGGACTACTTGCATCGATGCCAAGCTTGGATAATGATGATAAATCAGAGCTAGCGGCAATCCCTGGAACTCCTCCAGATTTAACAAATCCTCCAAAAGGGGATGCATTCGCAGCTAGAAATCCATATGCAATGCAAATTGATTTCGAAGAAGAACCACCTATGTTCCAAATTTCTGAGACTCACTTTGCTAAAACATGGTTATTACATCCGGATGCTCCAAAGGTAGAGCCGCCTGATGCAGTAAAACGTAGAATGCGTAAATTATCCTCCACATTTGAAAAGCCTGTACTTGTAACGGAGGGGAAATAAAATGACAGATAAATTATTAGAAATAAAAAACTTAAAACAGCACTTTAATGTAGGACGCCCAAATATGGTTAAAGCTGTAGACGGTGTTTCCTTTGATATTTATAGAGGTGAAACACTAGGTCTTGTTGGAGAATCAGGTTGTGGAAAATCAACTACTGGGCGTACTATTATCCGCCTATATGATGCAACAGATGGCCAAGTCCTTTTTAATGGTGAAGATGTTCACGGCAAGAAATCTGTAAGTCAATTAAAAAAATTCAATCGTAAAATGCAGATGATTTTTCAGGACCCGTATGCATCACTTAATCCACGTATGACTGTAGCTGACATTATTGCTGAAGGTATTGACATACATGGTCTTGCAAAAACGAAACAAGAACGCATGCAACAAGTTTATGACCTATTAGAGACAGTTGGTTTAAATAAGGAACACGCAAATCGTTATCCACATGAATTTTCTGGTGGTCAAAGACAAAGAATTGGTATTGCGCGTGCATTAGCTGTTCAACCAGAGTTCATTATTGCTGATGAACCGATTTCTGCTCTTGACGTTTCTATCCAAGCCCAAGTTGTAAATTTAATGAAAAAGTTACAACGTGAAAAAGGGTTAACCTATTTATTTATTGCACATGATTTATCAATGGTTAAATATATTAGCGATCGTATTGGAGTAATGTATTATGGTAAGCTAGTTGAGCTAGCACCTGCAGAAGATCTTTATAAAAATCCATTACATCCTTATACACAGTCATTATTGTCAGCAATTCCTTTACCAGATCCAGAGTCTGAACGTACTCGTAAAAGAAGATCTTATGATCCTAGTGTTCATAATTATGAAGACAATGAACAAATTGAAATGAGAGAAGTTTCTCCAGGACATTTTGTCTATTGTTCAGAAAAGGAATTTAAGCAATATAAAGCTCAATTAATTTAATCTTTTTACGATCTCAAAATCTGAGATCGTTTTTTTTTTTTTTTTCTTTAGTACTGTTGTTCGTTAATGTGATATAGCTATTAAAATTATATTACTACAATAATTAACA